>NZ_JBHYJW010000007.1:0-152600 GCF_042741125.1 Amycolatopsis sp. NPDC058986
CCAAAGGGCTACGCCACATGACCCGAGACATCAACCGACCACTCACCCTGCTCGGCATCCACCCCTAACCCCACAACGACTTTGCCGGAACCCTGCCCAGGGTGGGAGGGGGATGCCCCGAGGTACGGGACCGGCCGGGCGCAGGGGGCCAGGAGGCGAGTCGGTAGCGTTGGCGGGTGAGTTTTTCGTCGGCCGAGTCATCCGTCGGGCAATCGAACGGGCAGGGTGCAGGGCAGGGCGCCGAGTCGTCCGTGCGGCAAGAGAGTGCGGCGACGTCGCGGGGCATGGCCCGTATCGCGACCGAGGTGCTCGCGCCGTGGGTGTGGGTGCTCGGGCTGCCGCTGGTCGTGGCGTGGCAGGTCACCGGGTACAGCCTCGGCCGGGCGTTGCTGTGGGGGCTGGTGGTCGGTGTCACCGGTTCGCTGATCCCGATGGCGGTGATCGTCCGCGGCGCCAAGCGGGGCAGCTGGGAAGGCCACCACGTCACCGATCGGGCGGGGCGGCTCGTGCCGTTCGCGGTGTGTATCGGCTCGCTCGGCGCCGGGTTCGTGATCCTGCTCGCCGGCGGCGCGCCGCACGAGATGATCGCGCTGGCCGCGGCCGAGCTGGCCAGTCTGGTCGTGGCGCTCGCGGTCACGTTCGGGCTGAAGTTCAAGGTCTCCATCCACGCCGCCGTCGCGGCCGGGGCCGTCGTGATCCTCATGGCGGTCTACGGGCCATGGCCCGCGCTGCTGTTCCCGCTCGTCGGCTGGGTGAGCTGGTCCCGCGTCGCGTTGAAGGACCACACGACACCCCAGGTCGTCGTGGGACTGGTCCTCGGGCTCGTGGTCGGGGGCGGCGGTTATCTCGCGCTGGCGGCGGCGCTCGCCTGAGCGCGAGCATTCACCGAGTTGACTGTGGCCCCACTGGTGGGCAAGGGTCGATCGCATGAGCGGCGAAGAGGCCCGGCAGGGCGTGACGCTGACCAATCTCGACCAGCCGCTGTTCGACGGCGCCGAGGCGACCAAGCGTGATCTGGTCGACTACCTCGAGGTCGTCGGTGACCGGCTTGTCCGGCAGCTGCGCGGCAGGCCGCTCTCGGTCGTCCGCATCCGGCCGGGGCAGGAACCGTTCATGCAGAAGAACCTGCCCAAGTACACGCCGGACTGGGTCAAGCGGGTCTCGATCTGGGCCGAGTCCTCCCATCGCCAGGTCTCGTACGCGTTGTGCGACGACGTGCGGACGTTGCTGTGGTTCGGCAACCAGCGTGCGGTCGAATACCACCCGACGCTGCTGCTCGCCGACTACTCCCAGGGCCCGACGCACCTCATCCTCGACCTCGACCCGCCGCCCGGCGACGCCTTCCGCAAGGCGGTCGAGGCGGCCAAGCTGATCCGTGCGGCGCTGGCCGACGACGGGCTCGCCGGCGCGGTCAAGACCAGCGGCGCCAAGGGCGTGCACGTGTTCGTGCCGATCGTGCCGGGGCTCGCGATCGACGACGTCGCGGCGGCCACCCGCGCGGTCGCAGCCCGTGCCGAGCGGATCGACCCGGCGCTCGCCACCACGGCGTTCATCCGCGAGGACCGGGGTGGGAAGGTCTTCCTCGACTCGACCCGCGCGGGCAGCGCGACGGTTGTCGCCGCCTACAGCCCGCGGATCCGTCCCGGCGCCCCGGTCTCCTTCCCTCTCGCGTGGTCCGAAATCGACGACGTCACCCCGGCCGACTTCACGCTGCACACCGCTGTCGAGCGGCTCGGCGATCGCGATCCGTGGGCCGAGGAGATGCCCGAGCCGCAGCAGTTGCCCGCGGATCTCGTCGAGGAGGGGCACACCATCCCGATCGCCCGGGTCCAGGCGATGCACGAGGGCAAACGCCGCGCCAGGGCCCGCCGCGCGAACTAGCCCGCGCGGTGCCGCGCCAGCCAGGTCACATCGCGGCCGAACGACCAGCACAACGACGTGAGCGCCAGCCCCGTCACCAGCACCGCAAACGTTTGCGGCAGGACGTCGGCCGCCGCGACGACGAGCACGACGCCCTGGACCGCGGCAACGGTCTTGCGGCCCATGCTCGGCGGCAAAGGCGCCTTCAGCCAGGGCAGGAACCAGGACACGGCCACGAAGACGTACCGCATGGCGCCGATCGCCAGTACCCATGGCCCGAGCGACCGCGCGACGAAGACGCTCAGCACCAGGATGAGGAACGCGTCCACTTCCATGTCGAACCGCGCGCCGAGCGGGGACGCGGTGCCGGTGCGGCGCGCCACCTGTCCGTCGACGGCGTCCAGCGCCAGTGCGATCGAGGCGAGCGCGACGAGCGTCGTGGTCGGGGCCGGTCGTGTCACGGTGTCGGCGACCAGCGCGGTGACACAGCCGACGAGCGTCGCTCGCGTGAGCGTGACGACGTCTGCGGGCCCAAGTCGTGTCGCTCGCAGAGCGACGAGCAGGAGTCCGCACAGCGCGATCGCGTACGCCAATCCGCTGAGCCAGCCCGCGAGACCGAGGCCGTCCACTTTCCACACCAGCGCCAGCAGAACGAGCTGGAGCGCCGCTCCCGCGAACGGTCCCCACCCGAACGTGACGGCGCCACAGCGGATCCGGATCGCCATGCTCGGCTCCTCTCACCGCGTAGGGTGCGATCGAGAGTAGCTCGGAGGTATCCATGCGCGCCGCGAACGCTTTCTGGCTCACTGGCCCCGGCCACGGCGAGATCCTGCCGGTCGAGCTGCCCGAACCCGGGGACGGCGACGTCGTGGTGCGGAGTATCTGCTCGGGGATCAGCCGCGGCACCGAGACGCTGGTTTTCCGTTGTGGTGTACCGGAAAGCCAGTACCACCTGATGCGCGCGCCGTTCCAGGAAGGCGAGTTTCCCTGGCCGGTCAAGTACGGCTATCTCAACGTCGGAGTCGTCGAGGAAGGGCCGCGCGAGCTGCTCGGCCGGACGGTGTTCTGCCTCTACCCGCACCAGACCCGGTACGTCGTCCCGGCCGCCGCGGTGACGCCGGTGCCGGACGCCGTGCCTCCGGGACGCGCCGTCCTCGCCGGCACGGTCGAGACCGCGGTGAACGCGCTGTGGGACGCGAAACCGCTGATCGGCGACCGGGTCGCGGTCGTCGGTGCCGGGATGGTCGGCTGTTGCGTCGCGAAGCTCCTGGCGGGTTTTCCCGGGGTTCGCGTGCAGCTCGTGGACGTCGAACCGGCGCGGGCGGAGGTCGCGGCCGGGCTCGGCGTCGAGTTCACCAGCCCCGCGCAGGCCAAGGGTGGCTGCGACCTCGTCGTACACGCCAGCGCGTCCGAGGCAGGGCTCGCCCGGTCGCTGGAACTCCTCGCGCCGGACGGCGTCGTCGTCGAGCTGAGCTGGTACGGCGACCGGAAGATCAGCCTGCCGCTCGGCGAGTTCTTCCACTCGCGGCGGCTGACGGTGCGCGGCAGCCAGGTCGGCACCGTGGCGCGGCCGGGGCGTGACTTCGCCGACCGGATGGCGCTGGCGCTGGAACTGCTCGCCGATCCGGCGTTCGACGTGCTGGTCACCGGGGAATCCCGCTTCGAAACCCTCCCCGCGGTGATGACGCGTCTGACGAACAGTGAACCGTCCGCGCTTTGTCACCGTGTCCTCTACGAGGGGACCTAGGCACGGCCGACGTTTCTGGAGGGAACGGGTGTTCACTGTCACCGTCCGCGACCACATCATGGTCGCGCACAGCTTCCGCGGCGAGGTCTTCGGCCCGGCGCAGCGGCTGCACGGAGCCACGTTCGTGGTCGACGCCTCGTTCCGCAGGGCGGAACTCGACGCGGACGGCATCGTCGTCGACATCGGCCTCGCCACCCGGGAACTCGGCGCTGTGCTGGGCGATCTCAACTACCGCAACCTCGACGAGGAGCCGAAGTTCGCGGGCGTGAACACCTCCACCGAGTTCCTGGCCAAGGTCGTCGCCGACCGGCTCGCCGAGCGTGTGCACGCCGGTTCGCTCGGGGAGGGCGCCCGCAGGATCGACGGCATCGTCGTCACACTGCGTGAGTCCCATGTCGCCTGGGCCAGTTACGAGCGTGCGTTGTGACCGGCGAGGTGCTCGTCGTCCTGCCCGGCGACGTCGACGACGTCTCGGTGCCCAGCGGCGGTAACCAGTACGACCGCCGCGTCTGTCAGGGCCTGCTGGTCGCGGGATGGCGAGTGCGCGAGATCGCCATCGCGGGTGACTGGCCCCGGCCGGACGACGACGCGCGAACCGAACTGACCAAGGCTCTGGCCGAAGCGCCGGACGACGCGGTGGTTCTCGTGGACGGGTTGGTGGCCTGCGGTGTCCCCGAGATCGTCGTGCCGGAGGCCCGGCGGCTGCGGATCGCGGTGCTGCTGCACCTGCCGCTGGCGGAGGAAACCGGACTCGCGCCCGACACGGCCGCTCGCCTCGACGCCGCGGAACGGGAAACGCTCTGGGCGGCGAGTGCGGTCATCACCACAGGTGTGGCTGCGGCCCGTCGGTTGATCGAACGTCACGGGCTGGACCGTGACCGGGTGCACGTCGTCCCGCCGGGCACCGACCCCGCGCCGCCCGCGCCGGGCACCGACGGGATGTCGCGGCTGCTGTGCGTCGGTTCCGCGACGCCGCGCAAAGGGCAGGACGTGCTCGTCGAAGCGTTGGCAGCGCTGGAAGATCTGCCGTGGACGTGCGAACTCGTCGGGCCGCTGCGACGCGATCCCGGGTACGTCGAACGGCTTCGCGCGCTCATCGAAAGGCGCGGCCTACGGGATCGGATCACCCTCGCCGGGCCACGGATCGGCGCCGATCTCGACGCCGCGTACGCGTCCGCTGACCTCGTCGTGTTGCCTTCGCACGCCGAGACGTACGGCATGGTGATCACCGAGGCGCTCGCCCGTGGACTGCCGGTGCTCGCGACCACCGCCGACGGCGTCCCGGACACGCTCGGTCTCGCGCCGGACGGAACCATGCCGGGAATCCTTGTCCCGCCGGGAAACGCCGACATCCTCGCGGACACCCTCCGCTGCTGGTTCGCCTCGCCGAGCCTGCGTGATCAGCTGCGGGAGTCGGCACGGCTGCGGCAGCGTTCGCTGCGGGGCTGGGGCTCGACGACGCGGCAGCTCGCGGAAGTGCTGGAGCGGCTCGAAGCGACCGGCATCGGGGGCGGGTTTTCGGTGGAATGGTTGCGGCTGCGGGAAAGCGCGGACGCCGCCGCCCGTGCCGACGAACTCGTCGAGCTGCTGCGGACGCGTCTGCCGGCCCGTGCACCGCTGGTGATCCGCGACCTCGGTTGCGGCACCGGGGCGATGGGGCGCTGGCTCGCCCGGCGGCTTCCCGGGCCGCAACGCTGGATCCTGCACGACCGCGATCCCGTCCTGCTCACGCACGCGGGCGAGAGCCTGCCCGCCACCGGGATGGGCGGCGAGCCGGTCACGGTCGAGACCGAACGCCGCGACATCACGCAGCTGCACGCGGACGACCTCGCCGACACGTCGCTGGTGACGGCGTCCGCGTTGCTGGATCTGCTCACCGCCGCCGAGGTCACCGCACTGGCCGACGCCTGCGCCGAGCATCCGACGCTGCTGGCGCTGTCGGTCGAGGGCCGGGTCGAGCTGACCCCGCCCGATCCGCTCGACAGTGAGATCGAGGCCGCGTTCAACGCCCATCAGCGCCGCACCACCGAGGGCCGCGATCTGCTCGGCCCGGACGCCGTCGACTTCGCGGCCGGGGAGTTCGAACGCCGGGGCGCGGTGGTGCACCGGTATGCCAGCCCGTGGCGGCTCGGCGCGGCGGAGGCGCCGCTGCTGGTGGAATGGCTCCGCGGCTGGGTCGCGGCGGCCTGTGCGCACCGGCCCGGCCTGACCGTGGCCGCTGAGTCCTATTTGGACAGACGGCTGGCGGAATGCGCGGACGGTGTGCTGTGCGCCGTCGTCCACCACGGCGATCTGCTCGCCCTGCCGGCCGGGGTGTGAGGACGATGCGGGCGTTCCTGCCGTGGCTGCGGGCCCTCGCGGCGCCAGCGATCATCGGGATCCTGGTGTGGCAACTGGGCTCGGCGGCGTTCCTGGCCGCGCTGCACGTGATCGACGGCCGCGCGGTGCTCGCGGCCCTGGCGATCGGCGCGGTGACCACCGTGTTCAGCGCCTGGCGCTGGTGCCTCGTCGCGCGGCGTCTCGGCCTGCGGCTTTCCTTGCGTACGGCCGTTCCCGACTACTACCGGGCGTTGTTCCTCAACGCCGTCCTGCCCGCCGGGGTACTCGGCGACGTCCACCGCGCCGTTCAGCACGGACGCGGTGCCGGAGACGTCGGGCGCGGCGTGCGCGCGGTGGTGCTCGAACGCACCGCGGGCCAGGTCGTCATGATCGGCGCCGGGCTCTCCGTCCTGCTCTTCCGCCCGTCGGTGGTGCCCGCCGAATTCCGCGACGTCGTCACGATTTGCGGCGTCGTGGTGGTGTTCGCCGCGGGGTGCCTGCTCGCCGCCGGTTTCACCGTGGGACGGCGGTGGGCGGCCAGTACGTCGAAGTGGCGCCGCGGGCTCGGCGTCACGCTCACCGACATCCGCGCGGGGCTGCTTTCGCGCGATTCCTGGCCCGGTGTGGCGGTGCTGTCCGCGTTGACACTGGCCGGGTACCTCGCGATGTTCCTGGTCGCCGCGCGGGCCGCGGGCTCCACCGCCCCGATCGACGAGTTGCTGCCCCTGCTCGTACTGGTGCTGCTCGCGATGGGCTTGCCGGTGAACATCGGGGGCTGGGGACCGCGTGAGGGCGTCGCCGCGCTGGCCTTCGGTGCCGCCGGGCTCGGTGCCGCGCAAGGGCTCACCGTCGCGGTCGTCTACGGCGTGCTCGTGCTCGTCGCGAGCCTGCCGGGCGCGGGAGTGCTCGTCCTCCGTGCTCTGGCGGACTTCTGGGAACAGCGCAAGAAGGACGAGAACGGCGAGGATGGGACGAGGGCGATGACCGAGTCGGAACGCACCGGGGCACGCCTCGTCGAGCGGATCGTGGGCACCCGGCTTCCCACGGCGTATGGGGATTTCCGCGCCGTCGGGTATCTGGACCGGCGGAGCGGAGACGAGCACGTCGCGCTCGTTCACGGCGATGTCAGCGGATACGGGACGTTGGTGCGGGTCCATTCGGAATGTCTCACCGGCGACGCCTTCTCCTCGACGCACTGCGAATGCGGGGATCAGCTCGCCACGGCGTTGCACGCCATCGTCACGGAAGGCGCGGGCGTGCTCGTCTACCTGCGGGGTCACGAGGGACGGGGGATCGGGTTGCTGGCCAAGCTGAAAGCCATGCGGCTGCAGGAAGAGGGGCTCGACACCGTGGACGCGAACCTCGCGCTGGGACTGCCGGTCGACGCCCGGGATTTCCGGCCCGCCGCCGAGATCCTTCGTGACCTGGGTGTGCTCTCGGTCCGGCTGCTCTCGAACAATCCCGACAAGCTGGACGCGCTCCAGCGCGACGGGATCGAGGTCGTGGAACAGGTGCCGCTGCTGGTGCCGCCGAACGCCGAGAATCTCCGGTATCTGCGGGCGAAACGGGAGCGGCTCGACCACTACCTGCCGCATCTCGACGAGGTCGGCACCTAGGCCGCGTTGGACAAGTAAGGCTCGTACCGCCGGATCACTTGATGGTCGCGGTGGCCTTCCACGGCGTGACGACGTGCGGGCAGACGCGGCCGGCGTCGGGACGGCAGGTCCGTACCGCGGAGATGGTGACGGTGCCTTCCCCAGCGGCGTGGAAGGTCGCCGAGGCGCCACCGCCCGGTGTGGTCGTGCCCGTGGTCCGGCCGAGAGCCTGTGGCTCACTGGTTTGCGGGATACCCCAAGAGTAGGTGAGCCCCTGGTCTCGGTAGCCGGTGAGCCGGACCGCGATGGTGTCCCCGATATTCGCGCGCACGGATCGGCCGTTGTCGGTGTTCGTGAGCACGACCCGGCCGCTCTGCCCGGCGATGGCCGGTGTCGCCGTGGCGACGGTGCTCGCGATCAACGCCAGCCCCGCCGCCGCGGCCGCGTACTTCGTTGTCCTCAATGCTCCTCCATGACTCCCGCCGCCCCTTGGCGATCCCGGCTTCCCATGCTTCCGGGCCGTGCACACCACGGCGAGCGGTGCGCTCCTGATCCACTCGAACGGGATCGTCCGGTCTTCACGGGGCCCGCCGCCGGGTACGGGGGCGCCTCCCCGGAATGAGGGCTACAAACCGTGCATGCGCCTGCACACCCCTGCGACGTGACGGCGATCAGCGCGGGGATCCCCCTCGGTCGAGGTCGGCCTGATACTGGTCGAGGGCAAGCCCGCGCTGGTCCTGCAGCCCGGCGCCATCGCGTGAGCCCGGCTCGTACCAGGCCGTGTCGCTGGTGGACTACGGACGGGCACCGCTCCGGAGAGTCCCCGGTGTGGTGAGCGACCAGAGGGATGGCTCGTCCGCCGGTACGGCTTCGTCTCCGTGGTCGCGGCGCGGGACGCCCTCGTCGCAGCCGGCCCACAGCAGTTTGGTCCGCCAATGCAGTCCGGCCTCGTGCGTGATGCCCATCGCGCCGTGGAGCTGGTGGGTGGTCTGGGCTATCCGAGGTGCGACGGCGCTGGCGACCTCGCGCGCGGTGACCAGCGAGAAGGCGAGTGCGTCCGAGTCGTCGCCGAAGAGGCGGTGCCTGGCCTCGTAGGTGCTGGTTTCCAGTTCCCGGAGGTCGACTTTCACCTGCCCCAGCAGGGTCCGGACCGCGGGAATGGCGACGAGTGGCCTGCCGAACTGGACGCGCTGGGTGACGTAGCGCCGGGTTTCGGCGACGGCACCCTGTGCCGCGCCGATCATCTCCTGGCACCGGAGGACGTCCGCCAACGCGGTCAGCCGCAGCGGGATCTCCGGCGGCGGTGGTGGCGCGAGACGGTAGGGCCGACCCGCGAGATCGCGTCCGGCTTCGTCGCCCGGTATGTCGTGGCTGACGCTGCCGTCGGCGGCGACGAGGACGTCGGCGATCGGTGCCCAGAGTCCTTGCGCGGTCGGATGAACGGCGATGGCGTCCACTTCGGACACCGGAGTCCTGGCCGCGGCGCGGGCGACCAGCGTCTGGCGGAGCGGGAGCGCGATCCCGCCGCGCGCGAGAGCTGTCACCGCGCCGCAGGCCGCGTCGGCGAGTTCTCGCTGGTTCTGCTCCTGTGTGCCGTCGGCACGGAAGTCGTCGAGGATGGTGGTCCAGCCGAGCCCGGCCGCGATCCGCCAGTGCTCGCGCGGGTCGCCGGGCCGTTCCCAGCCCGCGATCACCTCGCTGACCGCGTCGTCCAGATCCTTTTCCAGAGTGTGTTCGATTTGACTGGTCATCGGTTGTCCTTGGCGATCATCGACAGCATGACTTGGGCCGCGCCACCGCGGATGCCCGAGGCGGGCGAGGCCGCGAGGGCCTGGTCGTAGAGCGCGCGGACGGCAGGGGCCGCCCGCGGCATGAGCGGCCGCGCCCACTCGATGACGCTCAGCTCGAACTGGTTGCCGAGGTACTTGCTCATGGCGGCCTGCACGACCGGGGCGCCGCCGGCGTCGAGCGTTCGCGCGGTCTCCAGTACCCAGGCACGCAGGATCTGCAGACGTGCGGCCAGTCCCCGCAGTTCGCGCCGGGCGGCGTCGTCCACGAGGCCCGCGGTGAGCACCGCGGACAGGAGCGGGTAGGTCGACAGGAACCGTTCGGGGCCGCCCCGTTCGAAGGCGAGCTGGCCGACGACCTGCCGCCAGCCCTCGCCGACCCCGCCGATCACCCAGCGGTCCGGAACGTGCACGTCTTCCAGCGCGACTTCGTTGAAGTGGTGCTCACCGCGCAGATCCAGGATGGGCGTGACGGTGATTCCCGGTGTGTCCATGGCGACGATGAACTCCGTCAGCCCGTCGTGGTGGTCGGGTTCGCGGGATGTCCTGGCCAGGACGTACAGGTGGGTGGCCAGGTGGGCGCCGCTGGTCCAGATCTTGCGCCCGGTGATGCGCCAGCCGTCGCCGTCGCGGACGGCGGAGGTCCGCAACGAGGCCAGGTCCGATCCCGCGTCCGGCTCGCTCATCCCCAGCGCGAAGGTGTAGTCAGCGCGGGCCAGCGGCGGGCAGAACTCCTCGCGCAGCTCCGGCGTGCCGTGCCGGAGCAGAGTCGGGCCGATCTGCCGCTCTCCCACCCAGTGGGCGGCGAGTGGCGCTCCCGCGCGCAGAAGTTCCTCGGTCACCACGAGACGGTCGACGGCGGTGCCGCCACCGCCGCCCAGGTGCCCGGGCCAGGAGACGGCCAGCAGCCCGGCTTTGCCGAGTTCGCGGCTGAAACTCGCGTCGTACGCGCCTGCCCAGGAATCGCATCGTGGTGTGAACGGATGGGTGCCGAGGAAGTCTCGGACTCTGTTTCGCAGGGCCTCGGTTGTGGTCATCTGCCTCACTCTCCGGTGTAGTGCGGTGGACGCTTGTCGAGGAAGGCCGAGAGCGCTTCGGCGGAGTCGGCGGTCGCCTGGACGACGGCCTGGTGCGAGGCGATCAGGTCCAGCGAGGTGCGCAGGTCGGCGTGCTCGCCCGCCTGTACCGCGCGCTTGATCAGTTCGACCGCGATCGGTGGCTGGGACGCGAGGGTCGCGGCGAACTCACCGGCCCGCGCCCGTAGCCGGTCGTGCGCGCAGATTTCGTCGGCCAGTCCCCACGCCAGCGACCGATCCGCGTCGACGAACTCTCCTGTCCACAGTAGACGCAGTGCTCGAGACCGTCCCACGATGCGCGGCAGGTAGTGACAACCGCCGTCGCCGGGTACCAGGCCGACCCGCACGTAGCCCTCGGAGAACCGCGCGCGGTCCGAGACGATCCGGTAGTCGCACATCAGGGCCATGTCCATGCCCGCGCCGACCGCGACTCCGTTGACGGCGGCGATCAGCGGCTTGGTGAGATCTTCGGCGGCTCTGGCCACCGGGTGCACGTGTTCGGTCATCAGGCGGCGGCTGCCCAGCGGCGAGCGGGTCTGGCCGAGGTCGCCGAGATCGGCGCCCGCGCAGAAGGCGTCGCCGGTGCCGGTGAGGACGACGGCGCGCACGTGGTCGTCGGCCTGGAACGCGCGGTACGCCTCGGCCCAGGCGCGCAGCACTTCGCCGGTGAAAGCGTTCTTGTGCCGAGGACGGTCCAGGACGATCCAGCCGACGTGGTCTTCGACGCGGACGTCAAGGCCGGGCACCGACGGCAACGCGGTGGGCGGGGAGGTCATCACGGCTCCTTTATTGTGTTGGGGCGCAAGAGGTTTCGGACGAGGCCGACTTCCAGACCGGGCTGCGGCGTTCGAGGAAGGACGCGATGCCTTCCCCGGCTTCGGCACCACCGGCGAGCCGCGCGGCGAGGGCGATCAGCTCGCTCGTGTAGGCAGCGAAGAACTGCCGCGTGTTCGTTGTGGTGAGGTGTTTGGCGGCGGCGAGCGCACCGGGAGCGGCGGACCGCAACCCGGCGAGCACGGGTTCGAGTGCCGCGTCGACGTCGTCGTCGGCGATCGTGACCAGGCCGATGCGCGCCGCTTCGGCGCTGTCGAACGGTTCGCCGGTGAGGTAGTAGCGGGCGGCGGCGCGCGGGTCCAGGCGGGGCAGCACGGTCGTCGACAGGACGGCGGGCGCGAGGCCGATGCGCACTTCGGTGAAGGCGAAACTCGCGGCAGGGCCCGCCGCGACGATGTCGCAGGCGCCCAGCAGCCCGAGCCCGCCCGCCCGTGCAGGTCCGGTCACACGGGCGACGACGGGTTTCGGTGCTTCGACGACGGTGCGCAGCAGATCGGCCAGCCGCTCGGCGGTGACGCCGGTGCCCGCGCGGGCTTCGGTGAGGTCGATGCCCGAGCAGAACGCTTCGCCGGTGTGGGTGAGCAGCACGGCCCGGATGCCGGAGTCCTCGGCAGCGCGGTTCAGGTGCGCGGCGAGGTCGTCGACGAGCCGGATCGAGAGAGCGTTGCGGTTGTGGGGCGAATCGAGGGTGAGGGTGGCGATGCCGCTGTCGTCGGTGCGGCGCACCAGCGGCGTGGTGGTTCCGTGGATCATGCGGGACTCGTGCTTTCGTCGGCCGGGGCGAGGGTGGTGAGCCGCCGCAGGTCTCTCGCCGGATTGATCAGTACGGCGCCCAGGACTGCTCCCGCCAGCAACAGCCCGCCGCAAACACCGAACCCGGCCGCGTAGCCGCGATCCGCGGTGAGGAAGCCGCCCATCACCAGCGGTGCGAACACACCGGCGGACGTGGCGATGGCGGTGGTGGCCGCGGTGACGGCCAGGCGGCGCTCCGGCGGTACCAGCTCGCCGATGAGCAGCCAGATCATCGGATAGAACGCGCTCGGCAGGCCGAAGGCCACGGTGATCAGGACGAGTGCCATGCCCTTTTCGGTGTGCGGGAACAGGATCATCGTGGCGCCGGAGACAGCGAGCAGCGCCATGCCCGGCAGGCAGTAAGCGCGGCGGCTGTCCATGCCCCCGCGGCGCAGCCGCGTGGCCACGGCGCCCATCGCGAGGATTACGACGGTGGCGAGCAGCGGGGGCAGCGCGGTGAGGGTACCCGCCTGCTGACGCCCGATGCCGAGACCGGAGGACAGATATCGGGGCAGGAAACCCAGCGCGGTGGTGGTCGCCCAGAAGGCGACGAAACCGGTGAGAACGGCGCCGATCACCGTGCCCGACAGGAAAAGCACGCGGTACGGCACCGGAGCAGCGCCCTCGCGCGGCGATGCGGCCCGCCTGTCTTCGGCGGCGGTCCCGGCGTAGGGGCCGTCGCGCGCGATCAGCAGCCACACCGCGGACCACACCACGGAGAGGGCGAACAGGACGCCGAACGCGGTCCGGTAGCCGAAGTCCGCGATGATCCAGCTGAGCAGCGGCGCGCTCGCCACGACACCGAGGGTGGGTCCAATGTGGACCAAGGCGTTGGGCAGGGCACGGTCGCGTGCCCGGAACCAGCCGTAGACGGTATGCGTCGCGGCGGGCACCGCCGGCCCTTCGGCAGCGCCGAGGGCGATCCGCGAGGCGATCAGGGCGGCGAGGCCGAGCCCCGCAGCCACGGGCAGCGCCGTCACACCCCAGACGAGAGCGAGCACGACCATGACCCGGGTCGAACGACGCTTCGCCGCGGCGAAACCCACGACGATCCCGGAGACGCTGAACAGGAAGTAGAAGCTGGACTGGACGAGGGCGTACTGCCGCTCGCCGAGGCCGAGGTCCTTCATGATCGGCTCCGCGGCGAGGCCGACCACCGTCTTGTCCGCGTAGTTGATCAGCAGGAAGAGCAGGACGAGCACGGTGACGGTCCAGGCCCGGCCGGTTCGAGCGCGGGGCGGGACGAAGTGTTCGGAGGGTGCCATGGGTTCTCCTGGGGACGACGACGTTGTCGCTGGGGTGAGCCCCGGGCTCAGTCGCACCGCGTCGGGGCGGGGGCCGGTGCCGGTGTCCGGGCGAGCCGGGCCGGGTCGAAGCCCGCCTCGGCCAGCACCTCGTCGGTGTCCGCGCCGACGGGCGGGAAATGCCGGTAGATCCCGGCAGGTGTGCGGGAGTAGCGCACCGGCGGGGCGACGAGGCGGCAGGCGCCCTCGGTGGGGTGCCGGACCGTGCGGACAAGGCCGCCTTGGCGGGCGTACTCGCTCTCGGCCGCCTCCTGGAGGCTGTACACGGGATGCGCCGGGATGCTCACGCGGTCGCAGAACTCCTGCCACTGCGCGGAAGTGAACTGCGGAGTCAGCTCCCTGACGTGGCCGTACAGTTCGTCGGCGTGCGCGATGCGGGCCGGCATGCTCGCGAAGCGTGGGTCCGCGGCCAGTTCGGGACGGCCCGCGTGGGCGAAGAAGTCGCGCCAGTTGCGGTCGTTGTACGGCAGGACGCACATCCAGCCGTCGGCGGTGCGGCAGGCCCTGCGCTCCTTGCTCAGGACACGCGGGTAGCCGTATCCGGGTTCTTCGGTGGGGTCGAGTGAGGCGCCCGCGAGGTGCTCGACCAGGTTGAACGCGATCATCGTGTCGGCCATCGGCACCTCGACGTGCTGGCCCTCGCCGGTGCGGTCGCGGTGCCGCAGCGCGGCCAGTACGGATTGGACGATGACCAGGCCGCACACCTTGTCCACCAGGACCGTCGGCACGTAGTAGGCCTCGCCGGTGACCTGCTCGTTCAGCCAGACCAGGCCGGAGGCGGCCTGGAGGATGTCGTCGTAGGCGGCGTTGTCGCCGAGCGGGGAATCGCTCCGGAAACCCTGTGCGCTGACATAGACGAGGCCGGGGAGTCCGTCCGCCAGGTCCTCGTAGCCCAGCCCGAGCCTGCCCAGCGCGCCGGGGCGGATGTTGGTGATGAAGGCGTCGGCGGTGGCCAGCAGTGCGAGGAGCGCCTCGCGCCCGGCGCCGGTCTTCAGGTCGAGGGACACGCTGCGCTTGTTGCGGTTGAAATTGAGCGAGGCGCCCGCCATCCCGGGGTGGCGGCGCGGCTCGAAGTGCCGGGTCGGATCCCCGCCCGGCGCCTCGACCTTGACGACGTCCGCGCCCAGATCGGCCAGTTGCGCACCCGCGTACGGGCCCATGATCACGGTGGCCAGCTCGACGATCCGCAGTCCGGCCAGCGGGCCGGTGGGCGCCGCGGCCGCGCCGTCTCCGGCGACTTCGTCCACCTGGTAAGGCGACATCGCCTCGCACCTCCTGTGTCCTCCGGCGGCCCGGCCTCGTCGGCGTCGACGATCGGGACCGTGCTGGTGAACACAGTCAAAGCGACATCATTGATCTATCGCCAATACTTTCTGGCCCATTATTCATATGCTTGGGCCTATGGATCTGACCACGCGCTTGCTGGAGCAGTTCGTCGTCCTGGCCGAAGAAGAGCACTTCGGGCGAGCCGCCGAGCGCCTCTCGATGAGCCAGCCGCCGCTGAGCCAGGCGATCCAGCGCCTCGAACGCGCTCTGGGGGTGCGGCTGCTGGAGCGCAGCACCCGCGCCGTACGGCTGACCGCGGCCGGAGCCGCCTTCGCCCGCGACGCCCGGCACCTGCTCGAAGCGCAGCAGGCCGCCGTCGGACGCGCGCGGCGCATCGCCCACGGCACCGAGGGCGAACTGCACCTGGGCTTCATCAGCGGTATCACCTACACCTTCCTGCCCCGCGTGCTCCGGCTGACGCGGCACCGCTTTCCCGCGTTGCGGCTGCACCTGCACCAGAACACGTCGGTCGAACTGGCCTCGATGGTCCGCTCGGGCCGCCTCGACCTCGCCTTCGTCCGTGGACCGCTCGCCGACCCCGACGGGCTCGATCTGCACGAGGTGGCGGCCGAACGCCTCGCCGTCGCGTTGCCCGCGGACCATCCACTCGCCGAACGCACGGCCCTGCGCCTGGCCGATCTCGCCGGCGAAAGCTTCGCGCTGCCGTCCCTGACCGCGCTCGCGGGCCTGGCCGAGCAGGTCACCGCCGCCTGCCGCGCCGCCGGTTTCGCTCCGCGCGACGGCGCCCGCGCGGACAGCCTTCCCGGCCTCATCAGCCATGTCGCGGCAGCGACCTGCGTATGCCTGGTGCCCGCACAGGTCCAGACCGGGGCGTTGCCCGGGGTGGTGTTCCGGACGCTGGAAACCACGCGGCCGCAAGGACACGACGACGACGCGGGCGGTACCGACGACCTGACCCTGACGATCATCGCCGCCACCCGCGCCGGGCAGCGGGACCCGGCCGTGCACCGGGTACTGGCCCTGCTGCGGGACGACCATCCCGGCGACGCCGGGGATTCCACGGCAATCAGCCCCGATGTGAACCAAAAAAGAATCACGTGACGCCGGCGGTGTGAATTCCGGACAGCGAAATCGCCGTGGGAATTCTGGTTCCCACGGCGATTTCGCAGTTCGTTTCGGTGTGTTCTCTTCGCTACTTGGGGGTGCTGGGCTGGACCGGGGCGATGTAGGTGCCGGGGTGGGTGGCGCCGTCCTGCTTGGCAAGGCCCACGCTGTCGACCCAGGGCAGGGTCTGGGTGTTGGTGGTGTTGGGCGGGGTCACGGCCATGCTGGTGACGTTCCAGCCGGTGCCGCCGTCGGCGCCGTCACCGGTGACAGGGGCGGAGGTGGAGTAGGTGAGATCGGCGGTGGCGTATTCGCCGGAGGCGAGCAGGACCGGCATGACGGCCGCGTTGGTGCGAGCCAGGTCCCAGCTGGTGCCGTCGGCACCGTCGAGGCGGACGCCGGGGAAGCCGCGCACCACGCAGGGCACCGCGCTCTGGTTGGTCAGCTTGAGCTGGAACCGCATCTGCGTGGTGGTGCCGGGGACCAGATCCGGCGCCGTCGACGTCACCTTCAGGTTTGAGCAGTTCGGGTGGCCGCCGGCGTTGGCGACGCCGGTGCCGTCGGCGACCGGGGCGCCCTTCGCGCCCGTGCCCTGGAGGGCTCCGCCGTTGGGGGCCGCGCCGATCCCGCCGCCGACGCCGCCGGAGCCCTGCGGAGCAGGCGCCGCGTTGCCCGCCTGGCCGGTCGAGCAGGCCCCCAGCGCACCCACCGCCGCCACCGCGGCGATCGCCATTCCGCCGCGCCGGATGATCTTCGCGTTGATACCCATTTCAGTCCCCTTGAATAGTGCTTGTGTATTTGCGGAGCGTTTTTCGAAGTCACCAGCAAAGATGTTCGAGGGGGCGATTAGGTGCTGTCGTTGTGATCTGGATCACCGTAAAGCAACGACGTTATCGGTAAATGTCCGTGGATTGTTTACGCAGGTCGACGGCCTATCTGGCGCTAGTATTGCCTGTTTGTGCGTCAGCGAATGACCGAAAGACAGTCCGCGAACGACGCCACGAGGCTCGCGATGACGGCACGTCCCTTCTCCGCCGACGCGAGAGAGGGACGCCCGGCCACGCCCGATTCGGTGTAGTGCGCGAGTCCGGTGGTGAGCAGGTGGCGGCGGTCGCCGGTGACCACGTCGGCGGTGGCGTAGCCCGCGCGGACCAGATCCGGATGGGCGTGCAGCAGCACCGAGGTCTCCAGCTCGCCCGCGTGCATGTCCTCGTCGATCGAGCTTTCCAGCCCGCCGTCCGCGCGCGCCGCCTGCCAGTCCTCCGGCATCGGGAACAGGGCGAGGGAGCCGCGGGCTTCCTGGACCACATTGGACAGTACGTAGTTGCCGCCGTGCCCGTTGATGAGGACGAGCCTGCCGACCCCGGATCGCCGCAGCGAGTCCGCGATGTCTCCGACGACCGAGTAGAGCGTCTTCGCCGAGATGCTCACCGTCCCCGGCCAGGTCGCGTGCTCGTGGGAGCACGAGATCGTGATCGGCGGCAGCTGGAGCACGGGGTAGGACTCGGCGATGGCCTGCGTGATCGTCACGGCGATCGCGGTGTCGGTGGCCAGCGGCAGGAATTCGCCGTGCTGCTCGAAGCTGCCGACCGGGAGCACGGCGACCGTCGCGCCGCGATCCCGTTCGTCGACGGTGGTGCTCCGCGGGAGGAAGTGCGTGGTCATGGGCTCGCCTTCTCGTCGTCGGCCGGGCGTCGATTATTGATCGGCGGCGGGGGCGGCGGCTACCGTGAGCACCGATGAACGACTACGCGCAGTTGCTGCCGATCGCCCGCGCGGCGATGTCCACCGCCCGGGAGATCGTGCTCTCGCGTGGCTCGTTTTCGGTGGCCGCCAAGGGAGATCGGGACATGGTCACCGACGTCGACCTCGCCGTCGAGGACGCGGTGCGTGGCCTGCTGGGCAAGGAAACCCCGGAGATCCCGGTCGTGGGCGAGGAACGCGGTGGCCGGGCCGCCGGCGGGCTGTGGTGGACGCTCGATCCGGTCGACGGCACCGCCAACTTCGCCCGCGGCATCCCGCTCTGCGCCGTGTCGCTCGCCCTCGTCGACGGCTCCCGCAGCGTGCTCGCCGCGATTTCGGCGCCGTTCCTCGACGTCGAATACTCCGCAGTGGACGGCCACGGTGCCTGGGCAGGGGAGCAACGGCTGCGCTGCTCGGAGGTCACCGACATCGCCGACGCGGTGATCTCGCTCGGCGACTTCGCACTCGAGGAGCACGAGAGCGATCGCAACCGGGTGCGGCTCGGCCTGCTGCGCGACCTCGGCGCCCGCGCGCAGCGGGTCCGCATGATCGGCACCTCGGCGATCGATCTGGCGTGGGTGGCGCACGGCAAGCTCGACGGCACCATCAACCTGTCCAACCATCCGTGGGACACGATGGCGGGAGTCCTGCTGGTCCGGGAAGCCGGTGGTGCCGTTCTCGATGAAGACGGCACCGGGCACTCGGCGGATTCTGCGGTGACCATCGCGCTCAGCCCCGGGGTGCGTGACGAGATCATGGCTACGCTGCGCCGGAACTCCTGACCTGGCGCTTCCCGTTTCGCAGCGCTCGATCGCAGGACTACTGGCCGGCCACTCGGGCGTCGAACTCGGCGAGCCAGGCCCGGAAATCCTCTGGCCCGTACAGAAATCCCTGATCAGGGGTGGCGGAGTCGGCGGCGCTCAGCGCGTCGATGGTGTCCCACACCGCCTCGTCCTGGGCGTCTCCGGCTTCCTCGGCGAGCCAGGGACGGGCCCACTGGGCGGCTTCGTCGCGGGCGATTGTTCCTTCGGTCAGGCCGGTGAGGAGTTTCCTGATTTCGTCACGAATGGATTCGGACACCTGTGCGATCCTAGGGCAGGCGAGTCCGGTTGTCTCGCCCCTGGCCAGGGGCGAGCGACAAGGCCCGGTCTCGTGTAGACAGTCCACTCGCCTGCCGGCGTGCGCGAAGCGAGCAGGTGAGAGCCTGGGTGTCACATGTCCTGGCACATCCGGCTCGGCGGCCTAGGCTGGATTCGTGACCGACAGCCCGTTAGCCGGATTCCTGCGCGCTCGTCGTGCGCAGGTGCGCCCCGCCGAACTCGGCCTGGCCTCTTCCGGGGCCCGCCGGGTTCCGGGCTTGCGGCGCGAGGAAGTCGCGGCGGCCGCCGGGATCAACGTGGACTATTTCGCCAGGTTGGAGCAGGGCCGTGAGCGCAACCCCTCGGTCCAGGTCGTCGAAGCCCTGGCCCGCGCGCTTCTCCTCGACGAGGAGGCTCGTGTCCACCTGCACCGCCTGGCGGGCACGGTGGCTCCTGGCGGCCCAGCCCGGACGAAGCCGCTCTCCCCGGAGTTGGTGGCCCTGCTGGAGCACGGGGTGTCCGGACCCGCTCTCGTACTCGATTCGCGGATGGACGTGCTGGCTTCCAACGTGCTCGCCCGCGCCTTGTACTCCTCCTTCGGCAGGCTGGACAACCTCGCGCTCATGGTCTTCCTCGACCCCGCGGCGCGCGAGTTCCACCAGCCGTGGGAGCGTGCCGCCCACGCCGCGGTGGCGAATCTGCGCCGGGCGTGCGTGGCCGAGGCCGGGCACGACCGGTTGCTGGAGCTGGTCGCGATCCTCACCCGGCACAGCCGGGAGTTCGCCGGCCTGTGGAGCAGCAGGCAGGTGCGGGGCACCACCGGTGGCGCGGAACGGTTCCGGCACCCGGAGGTCGGCGTCCTCAGCCTGTACCGCCACGGTTTCGACGTCCGCGACCACCCCGGCCTGCAGCTGATCGTCCACCACGCGGAGCCGGGAAGCTCCGACGCGGAAGCACTTTCGCTGCTGGGAGCTCTGCACGCCACCCAGGAGTCATCGGGTCACCATTCCGTCTGAAGACCGCGCACCCGCGACGGTCGCGTACTCGGTGTCCCAGCGGTGAATCGAAGAGACCACCCGTGTCCTCGCCGACAAGAAGGAGAAAATGATGTCCGTACCGGTGACGCCGTCGGCCCGAAACGTCTTCGTCCCGCACGCTTTCCCCGAAAAGCAGGTCGACCTCGGCGAGGTCGTCCTCAACTACGCCGAGGCCGGCGAGCCCGGCAAGCCCGCGCTGCTTCTGCTGCCGGAGCAGACCGGGTCGTGGTGGAGCTACGAGGCCGCCATGGGCCTGCTCGCGGAGCACTTCCACGTGTTCGCGGTCGACCTGCGCGGTCAGGGGCGCAGCACCTGGACTCCCGGGCGCTACAGCCTCGACAACTTCGGCAACGACCTGGTGCGGTTCATCGCGCTCGCCATCCGGCGGCCGGTCGTCGTGGCGGGCTGCTCCTCGGGCGGGGTGCTCGCCGCCTGGCTCTCGGCCTACGCGCTGCCAGGGCAGATCCGGGGGGCGCTCTGCGAGGACGCACCGTTGTTCGCCGCCGAACTCGCCCCCGCGCACGGGCCCGGTATCCGCCAGGGCGCGGGCCCGATTTTCCGGCTGTACCGCGACTATCTCGGTGACCAGTGGTCGGTGGGCGATTGGGCAGGCTTGGTCGCGGCCGCCCAGGCATCGACCGCCACGATGCTGAGCTCGGTGAAGCTGCCCGAGGAGCCGCCGCAGAACCTGAAGGAGTACGACCCGGAGTGGGCCCGCGTGTTCTTCGAGGGCACGGTCGGGCTCCACTGCCCCCACGATCGGATGCTGTCGCAGGTGAAGACACCGGTGCTGCTCACCCAGCACGCGCACATGACCGATCCGGAGACCGGCGAAGCGATTGGTGCCCTATCGGACCTGCAGGCCGAACGGGCACAGGCGATCATCCGCGCGGCGGGCGTCCCCGTGGACTACCAGTCCTTCCCCGAAGCGGCGCACGTCATGCACGCCACCGAACCGGCTCGCTACGCCGCGGTCCTGACGGCATGGGCCACGAAACTGCCCGCGGCCTGAGGTCACAGGCAGGTCTTGAGTGCGGCGAGCAGAGTGGACGCGCGTTCGTCGACGTCTTCGGCCAGGAGTTCGTTGGTGGTGAAGGAAAAGCCGAGCCCGTCCGAGGGCCACGCGCCGTGGCGCCCGCCGCCCGCTCCGGAGTGGCCGAAGGCGACGTCGACGGGGCCGTACGTCCCGATCGGATCGGCCAGTTCGTAGCCGAGGCCGAATCGCAGCGGCCGGTCGTTGACCGCGTCCAGGCCTTCCGACCACGTCCGCGTCGCCGAGGCCAGCACCGGGGCGGGCACCAGGCCGGAGCCGAGCCGGTCGTACAGCCGCGCCATCGCGGCCGCGGTCCCGGTCGCGCCGCCCGCGGCCAGCTCCGCGCGCCGGTATTCCGCTGTGTTGAAGGATTCGCCGGAGTCGAGCAGGCCCCGGTACATCCGTTCGACGATCGCGCGGCGGGCCGGGTCGTGCAGGAACGTGCTGATCCGGTAGCCGGGCGCTCGCGCGACGACGGCCAGCCGGTGGTCTTCGGACTCCGGCGTGCCGAGGTGGACGTCGATGTCGCCGAGCAGTTCGGGAATGAGCGCGCCGACGTTCCGGCCGGTGACCCGGCGGATCAACTCGGTGGTGAGATAGCCGTAGGTCAGCGCGTGATAGGCGACGCGGGTGCCCGGTGTCCACAAAGGACGTTGCCGGGCGAGCGCGTCGGCGTTGCCCGCGTTGTCGAGCGTCGGCAGGTCCGCCTCGACGTAGGGGAGCCCGACGGTGTGGGAGAGCACGTGCGAGACGCGGACGTCGTCCTTGCCGTTCTGTGCGAACTCGGGCCAGTACGTCGCGACTCGCTCGTCCGGATCGAGCAGTCCGCGCGCGGCGAGTATCGCGGCCACGGTGGCCACGACGCCCTTGGTGCCGGAGAACAACACCACGAGCGTGTCCCGCGTCCAAGCCACGCCGGGGCGCGCCGAACCGCCCCACAGTTCGGCGAGCACCTCGCCGTCGCGGACGACGCTGAACGCCGCTCCGCCCGACGTCCCGGCCAGGATGTCGCCGAACGCCTCGCGCACCGCCTCGAAGCCTGGGCGGATCTCGCCCTGTACGGGGTTCACAGCCGCGGGGTGTTCGTCAGGAGTTCACGCGTGTATGGGTGCGACGGCCGCGTCAGCACCGTGTCGACGTCGCCCAGTTCGACGATCTCGCCGCCGCGCAGCACCGCGATCCGGTCGGCGACTTCGCGTGCCAACGCGATGTTGTGGGTCACGAACAGCATCGCCATCCCGAGTTCCCGCCGCAGTTCGCCCAGCAGCTCGACGATCGTCGCCTGCACGGACACGTCGAGCGCCGAGGTCACCTCGTCGCACACCAGCACGTCCGGGGTGGTCACCAGCGCCCGCGCGATGGCCGCGCGCTGGCGTTCGCCGCCGCTGAGCTGGTCCGGCAGCCGATTCGCGACCGCGTGGCCGAGCCGGACCCGGTCCAGCATCTCGGCGACGCGTTCACGGCGTTGCGCGCGGGACAACGTCGTCAGCCGGGTCAACGGGACTTCGATCGACTTCGCGACGCTGCGGCGTGGGTTGAGCGAGGAGAACGGGCTCTGGAACACGTACTGGATGCGGCGGCGCTCGTCGTCGCTGCGTTGCCGTGTCGAACCGGCGAGGGCGACGCCGTCGAGTGCCACCGTGCCGGTGAACTGCGGGATCAGCCCGGCAATGCATTGGGACAGCGTGGTTTTCCCCGACCCCGATTCGCCGAGCAGCATCAGGCACTCGCCGCGCGACACCGAGATGTCGACGCCGCGAAGTACCCGGTGCTGTCCATAAGAGACGGTCACGCCCTTCGCGGCGAGCGCCGCTTTTCCAGCGGGTGTCGCGTCGCCACCCGGCGCGTCGAGGTCCGGAACGGCGTCGATCAGCCGTCGGGTGTAGGGGTGTTCCGGGCGGCGGAGGATCTGCTCCGCCGAGCCGGTCTCGACGAGGTCGCCGCGGTACATCACCGCGACGCGGTCGGCGATTTCGGCGACCACGGCGAGGTCATGGGTGATGTAGAGCGCTGCGACGCCGTGCTGGGTGGTGAGTTCGCGGACGGTCGAGAGCACGAGGGTCTGCGTCATCACGTCGAGGCCGGTGGTCGGCTCGTCCAGCACCACGACGCTGGGGCGGCAGGCGAACGCCATCGCGATGCCGACCCGCTGTTGCTGTCCGCCGGAGAGCTGATGCGGATACCGGCGGCGGTAGTTCTGGTCCGAGGGGAGTCCGACCTCGGTGAGCACTTCGCCGATGCGGTCGTCGATCGAACCTGGGAATCCGTGTGTCTCCAGGACTTCGGCGATCTGCGTGCCGACGCGCAGCGCGGGGTTGAGTGACAGTGCCGGATCTTGCGGGATGTAGGCGACCGCGCTGCCACGCAGCTTCCGCTGTTCCTGAGGCGTCGACGCGAGGACGTCGATGGGCTCGTCGTCGCGATGGCGGAGCAGGACCTTGCCGCCGGTGGACACGAGTCCGCGCCGGAAGTGCCCCAGTGCGGCGAGCCCCGCCGTCGTCTTGCCCGAGCCGGATTCGCCGACCAATGCCAGCACCTCGCCGGGCGCGATCGCGTACGAGACGTCGTCGAGAATTCCTTGTCCGGTATGGGTTTCCACCGAAAGCCCGGACACTTCCAGCGCGTGGGTCATGAGCGGGTCTCCCGGGTGCGTCCGGCCGCGGCCGAGGCGAGCGAATCGGCGAGCAGGTTGGTGCCGACGGCGAGCAGCGCGATCGCCAGCACCGGCAGGACCACGCCCCAGGGCTGGACGATCAGCGCGATGCGGTTCTCGTTGATCATCAGGCCCCAGTCCGCCGTCGGCGGCTGGATGCCGAGGCCGAGGAACGACAGCGACGCGATGTATCCGATCGAATACGTCAGCCGCAGCCCGACCTCCACCATCAGCGGGCCGGTGATGTTCGGCAGGATCTCGCGCAGCAGGATCCGCCCACGCGGCACCGCGTACATCTCGGCGGCGCGGATGTAGTCGTGGCCGCGCACGGCGACGGTGGCCTGGCGGGCGACCCGTGCGGTGCGTGGCGCGTGGGTCAGGCCGATGATCAGCACCAGGAGCCAGCCCTTCGGGCCGATCACCGCAATCGCGAGCAGCGCGATGACCAGCTGCGGGAACGACAGCAGGACGTCGTTGCCGCGCATGAGCAGGCTGTCGGGCAGCCCGCCGCGATAGCCCGCGACCATACCGAGTAGCGCGCCCAGCACGATCCCGAGTGCTGTCGCCAGTACGGCGTAGAGCAGCAACGTTGTGCCACCGGCGAGGAAACGGCTGAGGACGTCGCGGCCGAGCCCGTCCGTCCCGGCGATCCCCACGGGCTTGAACGGCTTACCCGCGAACTCGGTCGGTTCGTGCCCGGTGATGAGCGGGCCGAGCCACGGCCCGAGTACGGCGACGAGTACCACCAGCGCGGTGAGGATCGCGCCGATCTTGGCCTGGGGGAACGTCCATGCCGTCCGGAACAGCCCCGAGGGCCGTGTCGGCGGATCCTCTTCGGTGACGGCGCGGGGGATTTCGACGGCGGTCATCGGCCTGCCTCCGTGCGCAGCTTGGGGTTGGCGAGGATGCCGACGACGTCGGCGAGCAGGTTCACCACGATGTACACCGCGGCGATGAGGAGGGTGACCGCCTGCACGACGGCGACGTCCCGTTTGGCCACCGCGTCGATCAGCGCCTGGCCGATTCCCGGGTAGCGGAACAGGAATTCGACCACGACGACGCCACCGGCCAGCCAGGCCAGCTGGATCGCGACGACCTGGGCGACCGGTCCGATGGCGTGCGGGAAGGCGTGCCGCAGCAGCACGACCCGCTCCGGGACGCCCTTGAGCCGTGCCATCTCGACGTAACCGCTGTCGAGCACTTCGTTCATCGTCGCCCGCATCATGCGGGTGATGTAGGGCGTCACCACGAGCACCAGCGTCGCCACCGGCAGAACGAGTTGCTCCGGATGCCGCCAGACGGCTTCGCCGGGTGTGGCGAGGGTGACGGAGGGGAAGAGCTTGAACACCGTGGTGGAGAACAACAGGATCAACGCGACGCCGATGACGAACTCGGGCAGTGCGGCGATCACCAGGCTGACCCCGGAGATCGTCTGGTCGGTCGCACGGCCGCGGCGCACCGAACTCCACGTGCCGAGCGCGAGCCCGATCGGGACGGCCAGAACCGCTGCGAGAATCAGCAGTACCAGCGTGGCCGAAATCCGGTCACCGAGCAGCGCGGTCACCGGGCCCTGCGTGGACGTCGAGGTGCCGAGGTCGCCGGTGAAAAGACCGCCGAGCCAATCGAGATAGCGCTTCCAGACCGGGTCGTCGAGATGCAGCTGGTGTTGCAGAGCGGCGATCCGCTCGGGTGTGGCCTGCTGGCCGAGAATCGCGCGGGCGGGGTCGCCGGGTAGCAGCAGTGTCGCGACGAACACCAGCAGCGAGACGAGCCACAACACGACGACGCTCACCAGGAGCCTGCGGAGGATCAGCTTGCTCACGCTGTTTCCTTCCCGATCCAGGCCTGCCGGAACTGGTAGCCACCCAGCGAAATCCCGGTCCGATCCGGGACGATGCCGGAGACGTAGAACTGATGCGCGTCGACGCGGTTTTCGAAGGCCCACACGATCAGGCCACCGCGTTCGTATTCGATCTTCTGTGCCTGTTTGAGCAGCCTCGTCCGTTCCGCGGTGTCCATGGTCTTGCTCGCCTGGCTGATCAGCTCGGCGAATTCGGGGTCGTGCCAGTGCGTTTCGTTGTACGGCGACTTCGGCAGCGAGCCGTTGGCGACCTGTGGGAGGTAGTTCCGCGTGTACCAGAAGTCCTGCGCGAAATCCCAGGACAGGTAGTTGTCTCCGTAGAACGTGGTGGTGTCGATTTTCCGGATCCGGACGGTGATCCCGGCCTGCTTCGCCTGCTGCTGGAACACCTGTGCGGCCTCGACCGCACCGGCCTGGATCGGCGCGGTGACGAGTTCGATGTCGAGATTCCGGTGTCCTGCCTCGGCGAGCAGCCTCCGCGCGGTCTCGATGTCCTGCTTGCGTTGCGGGAGTTCGCCGGCGTATCCGGGATCGAACGGCGCGTAGAGGTCGTTGCCGAGTTTTCCTTGTCCACTGAGGACTTGATTGATCATCTGTTCGCGGTCGACCACGAGACGCAGCGCCTGGCGTACGCGGACGTCGTCGAACGGCGGCCGGTCGACCCGCATGGTGAACGGGAGCCAGCTGCCGGTTTCCGCGGTGAGCACGCGGATACGCGGATCGCTGCGCAGGACGTCGACGAGTGCCACCGGTACCTGGTCGATCGCGTCCACTTGGGACGAAAGCAACGCGTTGATCCGTGCGTCGTCGTCGGTGAAGTTGATGAGCACCAGTTCGTCCACATAGGGCTCGCCCGGACGCCAGTAGTGTTCGTTGCGGGTGAAGGTACTTTGCAGGCCCGGCGTGAACTGGGCCAGTTTGAACGGGCCGGTGCCGATCGGTCTTTTCAGGTCGAAGTCCGCCGGGACGATCCCGAGCGAGTACTGGCCGAGCAGGTCGTCGAAGCCCGCATTCGGTGCGCTGAGCCTGAATTCGACGGTCCTGTCGCCGGTCGGGACCACTTCGGCGAGCATCGACAACGACGTCGCGCCGCTCTTCGGCGACTTGGGGTCGGTGATCCGCTTGAACGTCGCGACGACGTCGGCCGGAGTGACCGGGCGGCCGTCATGGAAACGGACGCCGTCGCGCAGCACCGCCGTCCAGGTCCGGCCGTCCGCTGACGCGGTGACGGACTCGGCTATGACCGGCTGGAGCCGGTAATCGTGGTCGCGGATCAGCAGCGGGTCGTACAGGTTGATGACCCGCGCGATGTCCGGGTTGGTTGCCGGGCTGTGCGGATCGAGGGTGTCGGCGGCACCGCCGCCGGTGACGCCGACGCGCAGCGTGCCGCCTCGGCGGGGCGGCCCGGTGGGGGCCGACGCGGCGAAGGTGGTGCCGCAGCCGGCCAGCAGGAGCGCGGCGCCGCCGAGAGCGGCTCCGCCGAGGGTGGCGGACAGGAACCGGCGCCGGGACAGGGGATTCGGCCTACATCGCTCTTCCATGGTGGGGACTTCCGGTGGCGGGGGCGGTGTGTTCGGGATCAGGCGATGGCGCGCCCCGCGTAGTCCGGGACCTTCGTAGCGCGGTACTGCTCGAGCCGTTCGACGACCGGGTCGGGGAACGGCGAGGCTCTGCTTCCGGTGACGTGCACGGCGAGGATCTCCTCGGTGGCGACCAGCGCGCCGCCGACCCGCATCTCGTGGCAGATCCGTGTCTTGCGGGCGCCGATGTCGAGGACGGACGTGGTGACGTCCAATTCGGACTCCGGCCCGACCTCGGCGAGATAGCGGATGTGGGCTTCCACCGTGTACAGCGAGGAGTCCGTCTCGGCGCGGTATCTCTCGTCGATCCCGACGACGTCCATCAGGTTGGTGGTCGCGTCGCCGAACACCAGCACGTAATACGGCTCGGATAAGTGTCCGTTGTAGTCGATCCACTCCGGACGGACAGTGTCGCGATAGGACAGTTCAGCCATCGCGGCTCTCCTTGACGGCACGCTGGACGGCGATGATCGCGCGGTCGCGCTCGGCGACGAGATCGGCGATCGACCGCCCGTCGGCTTCGTCGAGACAGCCGTCGACCATCGCGTCGCGCAGTTCGGGCGTCAGTTCGGGTGCGTCGAGACGGGTCCACGGCGATTTCAGCGACGGTCCGAAGTGGTCGAGCATGTGGGCCATCCCGCCCTCGCCACCGGCGAGGTGGAACGTCAGACACGGTCCCTGCGCGGGCCAGCGAAGCCCGGGGCCGTCGGTGATGGCGGTGTCGATCTGCTCGACCGTCGCCTCGCCGTTCGCGACCATGTGCAGCGCCTCGCGCCACAGCGCCTCCTGGAGGCGGTTGGCGATGAACCCCGGCACCTCGCGGTCCATGGTGATCACGGTTTTCCCGACCCGGCGGTAGAACTCGGACGCCTGCTCGACGGCCCAGGAAGCTGTCAGCGACCCACCCACGACCTCGACGAGCGGGATGAGATAGGGCGGGTTGAACGGATGCCCGACCACCAGGCGTTCCGGTGTCGCGGCGGCGACCTGCATTTCCGTCATCCCGTAGCCCGAGGTCGAGGAGGCGATGACGACGTCGGCCGGGGTCACGGCGTCGATGTCGGCGAGGAGTTTCTGTTTGAGCGCAAGGTCTTCCGGCGCGCTCTCCTGGACGAAGCCCGCTCCGTCGACGGCTTCGGCCAGGGTGGGTGTCACCGTGAGGTTGTCGCGGCTCGCGCCGTCGGCGAGGCCGAGCTGGGTGAGGGCGGGCCAGGCGGCGTCGACCAGCCGGGTGAGCTTGGCCGCCGCGTCCGGTGCCGGATCCCAGGCGCGGACCCGGAATCCCCGGGCGAGGAAGTGCGCGACCCAGCCGCCGCCGATGACCCCTGCGCCGACGCACGCGACAGTGTCCACAGTAGACGTATCAGACACGGGCGCGCTCCTTGAGTCCGAGGATTTCCCTGGCCCGCGCGGGGCTCACGACTGTCGCGCCGAGGTCCTGCACGATCCCGACGGCTCGTTCGACGAGCTGCCCGTTGGTCGCCTTGACGCCCTTGGCGAGGTACAGATTGTCCTCCAGTCCGACGCGGACGTGCCCGCCGAGCAGGACCGACTGCGCCACCCATGGCATCTGGTCGCGGCCGATCGCGAACGACGCCCATTGCGCGCCGTCGGGCAGCATCCGCACCATCGCCTGCAACAGACCGGGATCGGCGGGAGCGCCGTACGGGATTCCCATGCACAGCTGGAACAACGGCGGCGCGTCGATCAGGCCCTCTTCGACCATTTTGGAAGCAAACCACAGATGTCCGGTGTCGAAGATCTCCAGTTCGGGTTTCACGCCGAGTTCCTGGATGCGTTTCGCCCCGGCGCGGAGCATGTCCGGAGTGGACACATATAACTGGCTGCCCTCGCCGAAATTGAGCGATCCGCAGTCGAGCGTGCAGATGTCCGGCAGCAGTTCCTCGACGTGCGGCAGGCGATCCATCGCGTTGACCAGATCGGTGCCGTCGACCGGTTTGAGCGGGTCCTCCTGGTCGATGACCAGGTCGCCGCCCATGCCCGCGGTCAGGTTGACCACGACGTCCACATCGGACTCTTTGACCAGCCGGACCGCTTCCCGGTACAGCGCGACGTCACGGGAGGGCGCCCCGGTGTCGACGTCGCGGACGTGGATGTGCACCACCGCGGCACCGGCGTTGGCCGCCTCGACGGCGCTCGCGGCGATCTGCGCGGGCGTGACCGGGACGTGCGGGCTCCGGCCGACGGTGTCTCCCGCGCCGGTCAGGGCGCAGGTGACGATCACCTCGTGGTTCACGGTCAAGCTCCTCCGACGATCGTGGCGGCGATGAAGTCGTTGAGATGACGGCGCATGGTGGCGACGGTGCTGCCGGGGCGTCCGGTCAGCACTTGTATGCCGAGGCCGTCGATCAGGGCGGTGAGCCGGGTCGTCGCGTCGTCCGGGTCGACGTCGCGGAACACGCCCTGCTCCTGGCCGGTCCGGATGGTCATCGCGATCGTCCGGAGCCAGCGGTCGTAGGAATCGGTGTAGAGGGAACGGAGTGCGGGGTCGAGCGAGACCTCGTTCCACACCTGCAGCCACACCGACCATTCGGCGCGCAGGACGCCGTCGGCGGGCAGTTGCAGTTCGACGAGCCGGAGCAGCCGCTCGTGGGCGTCGTCGATGGTGTGCAGCTCGGCGACCTGGCGGTCGAAGGCGAGCTTGACGTTGCGCCGGAGCGCCTCGTTGAGGACCTCGGTCTTGCTGGGGAAGTGGTAGTGGATGGTGGCGGTGCTGGTGCCGCAGGCCTTGGCGATGTCGGCGATCCGGACGCGGTGGTAGCCGCGTTCGGCGATCAGCTGCCAGGCGGTTTCGAGGATGCGGCGGCGGGGTTCGGACTGGGTGAGGTGTTCGGGGTCGCTCGCGGAGCCGGCGGCGGGCGAGGGGACCGCGGTGACGGTCTTCGCGTCGTCGCTGCCGTTGAGCAGCCAGTTGACCGTGACGCCGCAGTACTCGGCGACGCGGACCAGTTCGTGCGGCGAGAACCGGCGGGTGCCGGTCAGCGCCTTGGACAGCTTCGTCTCGTCGAGCCCGATGGCGGCGGCGAACTCCCGCTGGGCTCCCGGCATGGACCTGACCAGCTCGCGAACCCTGGCTCGCAACTCGTCCGTCTCGTCCATGCCAGGAGACGGTAACCTGGGGTTGCGATAATCGCAAGGAATCGCCCGAAAGGAGACGTCTGAACACGGATTTTGTTGAGAGACAACGATCTTGCGGCTGAAAACTGACTGACAGATCAGTCGACTCGCAAGACAGGGCGGACCGCCGGCCTTCGCGGTCCGTCGCGCTGATCGTCGCGGTCCGTGTCCTGGCATGCTGGGTCGGTCACGCTCGATCTTTGGCCAGGATGGTGGATGTTCGTGGAGAATCGCCGGATCGGTGATCGGTACCGGTTGCTCGAGCCGATCGGTGGCGGAGCCATGGGCACCGTCTGGCGGGCGAAGGACGAGACGCTCGGCCGGACCGTTGCGATCAAGGAGCTGGTGCTCCCCGACGACCACGACGAGAAGCGCACCGACGAGGCGAAGCAGCGGGCCATGCGGGAGGCGCGGATCGCCGCGCGGCTGACGCACCCGCACGCCATCACCGTGTTCGCCGTCCTCGACGAGGAAGATCGGCCCTGGCTGATCATGGAGCACCTGACGTCGACCAGCCTCGCGCAGAAGCTCGAGGACGGACCGCTCTCCGTGGACGACGCTGTCAACGTCGGCGCGCAGGTCAGCTCGGCGCTGGCCGCGGCGCACCGCGCCGGGATCGTGCACCGGGACGTGAAGCCGGGCAACATCCTGGTCGGCCCGGACGGCACCGCGAAGATCAGCGACTTCGGCATCTCGCGCGCGGCGGGCGACGTCAAGCTCACCGCGACCGGGGACATCCTCGGCACGCCGGCGTTCCTCTCGCCCGAGGTCGCGCGGGGCGAGGACGCGAGCTTCGCCTCCGACGTCTTCTCGTTCGGCGCCACGCTCTACGCGGCCGTCGAGGGCACCCCGCCCTACGGCGAATCGGACAACCAGATCGCGCTGCTCTACCGCGCGTCCAGCGGCGACATCGTGCCGCCCACGAAGACCGAACGGCTCACCCCGCTGCTGCTGCGGATGCTGGCGACCGATCCGGCCGAGCGGCCGTCGATGGGCGAGGTCGAGCGCGAGCTGAAGGCGCTGGTCGCGGTCCCCGCCGCGACGCTGCCCGCCGGTCCTCCCGTGGCCGACGCCGCCGAGCCCACCGTCCCCGTGGCTCCCGCGCCCCCGTCGCGGAACCGCCGTGGGCTGATTGCCGTCGGCGCCGGAGCGTTGCTGCTCATTGTCGCCGTCATCGTCGTGATCCTCGTGACTCGGCACAAATCAGCCCCGGAGACCACCGCCGCGCCGCCGCCCCTCACGTCGCAGTCGCCGACCCCGGCCACGACGCCTTCGGCGGCTCCGCCGCCGCCCACGACACCGTCGTCCTCCACACCGACGCCATCGACGTCGTCGTCCTCCTCCGCGCCGCCGCCAGCCGCGGAGACTCCGGCTCAGGCGGTCGCGGCCTACTACGGGCTGCTGCCCGGGAACCTCGAAGCGGGGTACGCGCGGCTGACCCAGAGATTCAAGGACGCGCGAAGTAAAACCTTCGCCGCGTACGCACAGTGGTGGAGCCAGTTCCAATCCGTCACCGCGTCCAACATCACGGTGAACGGCTCGACCGTGACCGTCGACGTCAGCTACGTCTACAAGTCGGGCGGGAACACACAGGAACGCGACACGCTCACGCTCGTTCAGAAGGACGGGATGTGGATGCTGGACTCGCAGGGCTGATTCCTCACCGCCGTTGAACCGGCGGGCCCGCCGAGCCGTATCCCCCAGTGGCAGCGGCAGGAGGAGGCAGTGGTGCTCAACTCCGTATCGACGGCTGGGAGATCGCCGGACCCGGTGGTCTTCGTGCTGCCCGGCGCCGAGGGGGACCCCGGTCGCTACAACCGGCGGCTGTGCCAGTACCTGCCCGCCGCGGGCCTGCCGGTGCTGGAACTGCCGATAGCCTCGGCGACCCGGCTGTCCCGCTCGTTGTCCGCCCTGCCCGATGGCACGGTCGTGCTGCTGGACGGCCAGATCGCCAGCGCCGTCCCCGAGGTCGTCGTCCCGCATTCGCGCCGTCTGCGGCTGGTCGTCCTGGTGCACTCGCCGCTGGCCGACGGTGCTGGTCCGGACCACTCGCGGGCGCTGGAACTCGACGCGTCCGAACGGGAAACCCTGCGCATGGTCAGCACCGTGGTGGCCACCGGTCCCGGCCTGGCGCACCATCTGATCGACCGCCACGACCTCGACCCGGCCCGTGTCCACGTCGCCCGCCCCGGCACCGATCGCGCGCCGCTCGCGGTCGGCACCGACGGCGTGTCGCACCTGGTGTGCGTGTCGCCATTGGTGGAGGGCAATGGTCAGGACGTGCTGGCGCGGGCGCTCAATTCCGTGCGTGACCTGCGTCTGACCTGTGACTTCGTCGGTTCGCCGGGGGACGATCCGGCGTTCGTGTCCGCGCTCCGGCGGTCCCTCGACCACCGCTCCCGGCTGCTCTCCCCGCCCGGCCTCGCGGCGGTCTACGACGCCGCCGACCTCGTCGTCCTGCCGACGCAGGCGACCGTCGTCACCGACGCCCTGGTTCGCGGCATTCCCGTGCTGGCCACCGACACCTCACCCGCGGCCGATGTCGCGGACTTCCCCGGGCTGCTGATCCCGCCCGACGACGTCGCCGCGCTCGCCATGGCCCTCCGTCGCTGGGCGCTGGATCCCGAACTCCGCCGGTCCCTCCGGACCGACGCCCTCGCACGCGGCTGCTCGCTACCGACGTGGCCCGCCACGGCTGGTCGGCTCGCCGACGTCCTGGCCCGCCTCCAGACCGCGCCGCCCGAAGTCGTCGTTCCCCTGTCCCGCCGCCCCGCGCGCCCCACGGCGTTGACCACATAACTGTGAAACCGCCGCCGGACCGTACCTCTCCCTCCCTGCGAGGCGGTCCGGCGACAGGCTTCCCCCAGGCCGCGGGAATCCCTTCCCGCGGACACTGCGGGCGCAGTGTCGCCCACCCCGTCCTCATTTCGTCCTCGAAGACGCCTTGCTGTGCGTGATAACGTCGCTACCGGCGGAAACGCGGGGGAGGGTGCGTGAGATTCGGGGTCCTTGGCCCACTTGAAGTGCGTGATGGGGAACGGGTACTGCCGTTGGGCGGGCCGAAGCAGCAAAAGGTGCTCGCCGCTCTGTTGCTGGGATACGGCCGCGCGGTTCCGCTCGATGAACTGGTGAACGCGGTGTGGGAGACGGATCCTCCCGCGACCGCCGAGAAACAGGTGCGCAACGCGGTTTCGGATTTGCGGCGTTCCCTGCCGTTCGACGATACGACGATCGTTTCGGCGGTGTCGGGTTATCGGCTGGACGCCGGCGCGCATTTGGACGCCGCCGCATTCCAGCAAATGGTCGAACGAGCGCGAAAGGACGCGGCGGAATCCCGGCCATCGGACGCGGTAGCCGGATTCCGGCGCGCTCTCGAGCTGTGGCGCGGTCCGGCGCTCGCGGGCTTGGGATGTCCCGCATTGGAACCCCAGCTCGCAGGACTGGGCGAAGAGCGGCTGGCGGCGTTCGAGCACTGCGTCGAGCTGGAACTCGGCTTGGGCAGGCACCGCGGGCTCACCGGCGAGCTGGCCGAATGGGCGAACGAGAACCCGCTCCGGGAAAGGCTCACCGAACAGCTGATGCTCGCCCTGCACCGGGCGGGAGCGCCGGCGCAGGCGATCCTCGCGTACGAACGCGCTCAAGGCGCCCTGCGCGAGGAACTCGGCGTCGAGCCGGGCCCCGGCCTCCGCCGCCTTCGCGCGCGGATCCTGGCCGACGACCCGGCCCTCGCGGCCCCGGAGAGCTGGGTACCGCGGTGCGATTTGCCGCGCGACGCCAGCTACTTCACCGGACGGGACGCCGAACTCGGCAGGATCCTCGAAGCGGCCGGGGACCGGACGGGCACCACCATGGTGATCTCCGCGCTCGACGGCATGGCAGGCGTCGGGAAAACCACCCTGGCCGTGCACGCCGCGCGTCGGCTCATCGAGCGTTTCCCGGACGCGCAGCTGTTCATCGACCTGCACGCCCACACGCCAGGACAGCAACCGCTCACGCCGTCCGCCGCGCTCGAGAAGCTGCTTCGCGCCTTGGGGGTCGCGAACGAACGCATCCCGATCGAGCTGGAGGACCGGGCCGCGTTGTGGCGGGCGCAGCTGGCGAAGCGGCGCGCGCTGATCGTGCTGGACAACGCGGTGGACGCCGCCCAGCTGCGGCCCCTGCTGCCGGGCGCGCCGGAGTGCCTGACCATCGTCACCAGCCGGCGGCGTCTCACCGACCTGGACGCGGATCCGATCACCGTCGATATCCTGCCTGCCGCGGACGCGCGGGAGCTGTTCCTGCGAGTCGTCGGGGACGACCGGCCGCTGGCCGAACCGGCGGCGACCGACGACGTGCTCCAGCTCTGCGGCTTCCTCCCCCTCGCGTTGCGGATCGCCGCCGCGCGTCTCCGGCACCGTCCATCGTGGACAGTCGAACACCTCGCTTCCCGGCTGCGCGATCAACGCCACCGCCTCACCGAACTGCGGACCGACAACCGCAGCGTCGCGACGGCCTTCACGTTGTCGTATGCCCAGCTCAAGCCCGATCACCAGGGCTTCTTCCGGGCACTGGGACTGACTCCGGGCACGGACATCGATCCGACCGCCGCGGGCGCGTTGACCGAGCAACGTCCGATGGCCAGTGAAGACATCCTCGAGGATCTCGTCGACGCGCATCTGCTGGAGCAGCCGGGCCCCGGCCGGTACCGCTTCCACGATCTGCTGCGCACCTACGCGGCGCGGCTCGCGGCGGACACCGACGGTGAAACCGATCGGCGCGCGGCCCTGACCCGGCTGTTCGACCACTACCTGCTCACCGCCGCGACGGCCATGGACGTCGTGGCGCCTACCGAGCGAGCGCATCGTCCGCGCCTGAAACCGCCGGTGTCCCAGGACAACCACCTCTTCACCTACGATCGCGCGCTGAGCTGGCTGAAGGCCGAACGCGCGAATCTGCTTTCGGTCGCCGGGCACGCCGCCGTCCACGGCTGGCCTTCGCACACCTTCCACCTGTCCGCGACGTTGTGGCGGTTCTTCCACATCATCGGCAACCACAACGACGCGCTGATCCTGCACACGCAGGGTCTCGCTGCGGCACGCAGGGCGAACGATCTTGGTTACCAGGCGGATTCGCTCGCCAGCCGGGGTTACATCAACTGGTGGCTCGGCCGGTACCAGGAGGCGCTCGCCGACTGCGACGAGGGCGTGCGTCTCGCGGTCGACCTGCGCGACCGCCGTGTCGAAGGACGCGCCCTGCACGCACTCGGCCTGGTCTGTACTCGGCTGGGTTCGCTGGAGGAGGCGCGCACCGTGCTCTGGCGGACCCTCGAGGCGGGCAAGGACACTGACGACCCGGTATTGGAGGGTTACGCGCTGCGGGGAATCGGCGAGGTGTACCACCACATGGGCCGGATCGCCGAATCCGTCGACGCCTACGAACAGGCGATCTCGGTGGCTCGTTCCATCGGGAACACCACCATCGAAGGCTATTCCTTGCGTGGGCTCGCCGAAGTCGATTCGCTGCGGGGCGACCACGACGAAGCCCTCACGAAATGCCTGCGGGCGCTCGAACTGGCCAGGGCGAACCGAAACCGCAATATCGAAAACCGCGCCTTGCGCACTCTCGCCGAGATTCGCCGGCGGCGGGGTGAGTACGACCATGCCTTCGCGGCGTACTCGGAGGCGTTGACCGTCGCCGAAGAGACCGCGAACCGCTACGAGGAAGCGCACGCGTACAACGGCCTCGCGCACACGCACCACGACCGCGGCGACTTTGCCGAGGCCAGGCGACGCTGGGGGCAGGCTTTCACGCTGTTCGGCAAACTCGGGGTGCCTGAGCAGCACGGGGTCGGCGTGCAACTGGAAGCGCTCGACGGGAAGAGGAGCTGAGCCGGTGAGTTCGACCGCGGAGACCGCGGCGTTGTTGCGAGCGGCGGGCGCGGTGGTCACCGAGCCGGAACTCCGGGGGCCCGACGTCCTGGCGGCGCGGCTGATTCCGTGGTGGCCTCTCGGTCCCGCGATGATCAAAGTGCCCGGCCTGCGTGGCATGGTCCTCCGGGCGCTCCGGCGTTCCTGGCCGGGGGCGCTGTGGTTCGAGGTCATTCGCACCAAGTACATGGACGACGTTGTCCGCGCGGAGGTCGCGGCGGGCGCCACCCAGCTCGTCCTGCTGGGCGCCGGCTTCGATTCCCGGGCGCATCGCCTGCGGGAAATACTCGCCGGGACAACAGTGTTCGAGGTGGACCAGCCGGACATCTCGGCCCGCAAACGCGCTCGCGTCCGGGCGCTGCCACGAGTGTCCAATGTGCACTATCTGACGATCGACTTCAACCACGACGATCTCGCCGCGACGCTGGCACGCGGTGGCTACGACCCCACGGCGCGCACGGTGGTCGTGTGGTCGGGCGTGACGCAGTATCTGGAGGAAACCGGTGTCGAGGCGACGCTCCGGTGGTTGTCCGCGCAGGCGCCGGAGAGTTCGGTCGTCTTCGACTACTGCTGGCGCGAAGTCATCGAGGGAACGGGCCTGACACCCGACGCGCTCGCCGCCGCTCAAGAGGTGGCGTCAAGGGGTGAACCGTGGCTGTGGGGAATCCGGCGCGGTAAGGCGGCGGAATTCCTGACCGCGCAAGGACTTCGTCTCGTGGAAGACCTGGACATCCCCACCGCGCAAAGCCGGTATCTGCAGCGAGCGGACGGCACGGTCCAAGGTCCAGTGTGGACATTCGGCGGCTTCGTGCACGCGAAGACGAGCTAACCGAGCAGATGGGAGCGTCGCCACAAGGCCGTCGTGAAGTGTCCCTTGATGAACCCGTTTTCCCGGCAGAAGCCGACCAGTTGGCGCGACATCCACCGCAATGACTCGTGATAGTGCGGATTCGTCAACGCCGCTTGGTATGCCTCCTTCGGGTTCAACCCCACTCGCCGGTACGTCTCCGGCCGGATGAACGCCCGGCTCATCGACCACGCGAGCAACGCGACGCCGAACCGGTTCAGCTTCCGCGACAGCCACCCGGCTTCGGTCATCGTGCGCACCATCGCCTCGCGCGCGTAGGCGACGTGCCGTGCCTCCTCCAGGACGTGGATCCGGTTCATCATCCGCAGCAACGGCTGGACCCGTTCGTCGTCCATGGTTTCGCGCTGCAGCCGGTCCACGGGCTCCTCGAAGAACAGCGCGCTCGCCCAGAAGACCGGCCCCAACGGCACCAGCGCGGACACGACGTTCAACAGCCGCGTCGTCAGTTTCGACTGGGGCACCACCTTGCCACCGAACCGCGAAATCCCCTTCGCGAACATGGTCGAATGACGACATTCGTCGGCGACCTCGGTCAGCGCGTACAACGCGGGGTCCGTCGCGGGTTCGCCTTCTTGGACCGTGCGGAGAATGGTGCGCATCAGGCTCAACTCGGCGTGAATGACCACGGACAGGAACGTGATCATCTCCTGTTTGGCCAGCTCCGCTCGCTGCACCGCGGACATCCGGTCCCACAGTGCCGTGCCGTACAACGAGATCCGGTGCTCCAGGTGGTACAGCTTGCCCTCGACCAAGGGCGCGTCCCAGTCGATGTCCACCGCGGGGTCGTAACTCCGCGCTGCCGACGACTTCAACAACCGCCGCGCTGTCGCATCCCGATCCATACGCTCCACGCTAGCGCGCCGCGCTCCCGGCTCCGGGCGGCCCGGGTAAACGTCACCCGCTGTTCGACCGCGGCTCACTCAGTCCGGTTCCGCGGGCAGGAGATCGTGGCCGTCCCAGGTGAAGCGGGCGGTGGTCACGGCGTCGTCGCCGTCGGCGCCGGTGATGAGCTGGTGGATGCCGATCCCGCTCAGCTCCGAGTAGACGCACCACTCGTGGTCGGAGGTGAGCATCAGGTCGAGGTCGAGTGCCGACAGCAAGGCGAACACCTGGCCCCGGTTCGTGCTGTCGACGCCGACGAACACCTCGTCGAGCAGGATGACGCGCGGTGCTTCCGGCGCGGCCTGGTAGTGCGCCGCGACCGCGGCGAAGAGCGGCAGGTGCAGTGCGATGGCCTTCTCACCACCGGAAAGCGCGCCGTGCAGTTTGCGGGTCAGCAGTTGCCAGCCGTCGCCGTTCGCGCGGTCGACCTTCACCACGAAGCGATGCCATGCCGTGTAGTCGAAGACCTGGGCGAGCTGTTGTTCCCAGCTGGTCGCGGTGTCGTCGGCCTTGGCCTGTTCGATCCGGTCGCGGAAGAACCGGTGCAGGGACTCGCGATCGGCGTCGGTCAGGCGCACCGGATCCTTGAGCAGCAGATCCCGGGCGGCTTTCGTCCCCGGTGGCAGATCCGGCGCGACCTGCCAGACCAGCCGTACCGCGACTTTCGAGGCGGTGCGGACCTTTTCCAAGCGTGCGTTCATGCCGTCGACCAGCTCGTTGGCCTGGCGGATCCGCGCGGCGAGATGCCGGCGGGTGTCCCCGGTCAACGTCTGGTCGAACAGTTCTCGTTCCCGCTCGGTGATCTCGTCGCGGCTTTGGTCGGCTTCGGTGCGGAGGATGTTCAGCAGTTCCGCGGCGCCGACCCGGAGACCGTCCACCACCGCGGTGAAAACCTGGACGTCCTCGTCGGTTTCGAGGTCGAGGTCGGCGCGGGAACTCAGCGCGTCCCGGCAGGTGTGCACGGACTCGGACAGCCGGTGCAGCGCGTCCCCGATGTTGCTGGCGCTGTGGGGCACCGACGGCCAGGCGGCCGCGACCAGCCGCGCCGCGTCCAGCGCGGCACGGACACCGTCGCCCGACCCCAGGGTGGCCTCGAACTTCGTGAGGTCGGCGATTCCGCTGTCCGCCGGGAAAGTTCCGGCGGCCAAGCGGCGGAACCGCTGGGCTGTATTGTCTCGATGGGCCGACGCCTCTTCGTGGACCTTCGCGTCGTTTGCCCGCTGAGTTTCCAGCCTGCCGAGCTGCGTCGCGAGTTCGGTCACCTTGCCCGTGGTTCGTTTTTGTTCGTCGCCGAGTTCCGTGATCTTGGTGCGAAGTCCTTCGATTTCGGCAAGAACTTCTCGGTAGTCGACGCCGAACGTGCTGTCGATCGCCTCGAGCATGGCGACCAGTTTCCGGTGCTCTTCTTCGGCTTCCCGCGCTTCGCCCTCGCGTTGAACCGCGTGGTCCACCGACCGTTGTGCCTGGGCTGTCAACGAAGCCAGTGTTTGCCGGGCGGTGAGGAGTTTGTCGTGCTGCTCCAACCAGTTCTCGGCCTGATCGGCGAACGTGCTGACGGATGTCGCCAGTGTCGCCAAGGCTGCCCGCTCGGTGGGCACACCATGTTCGGCCGCCAGGCCGATCAAACCGAGCAGCGTCCGAGCCACGTCCTTTTCCCGCGCCGACACGATTTCGACGCGCTGACGCACGATCCGGTCGGCCGTCCCCAGTTCGAGTTCCGCCCTGGTCATCTGCTGGGTGGCAGCGTCGAGTACCGCGTAGCTGGGCCTTGCCGCCCGCTCGGCCTTGATCACCTGCCGACGCGTGGCGAGGGCGGCGAGTTCGGTTTCGAGCCGCGCCATGTCCGCCTCGCGTTCGGAGATCTGGGCCCTCAGCTCGTGGATGCGGCGTTCGCGGGCGCGTCGGCGCGCGAGCGCGCCGATGTAGGCCGGATGGTCCTTCTGCCAGCTCCCAGCGAGATTGCCGAGACGCCACGTGCCATCCGCGCCGATGGCCGCGGATTCTTCCGGCGGCAACCGGTCGCCGAAGGCCACCGCTTCCAATAGTCTGCGTACGACCGGAGCCTGGACTTCCGCATCGGCTTCGGCCACGAGGACGTCAGCGAGTGATCGACCGGCCACCGGGCCCAACGCCTCGGGCTCTGCGAAGATGTCGTGGCCCGGGACGTCTCCGCGCGGCCCCACCCAGGCGTCCAACAGACCGGATGCTTCGAGTGCGGCTTCGATCCCCGCGTACGCGCTCTCGGGCGTTGCCGCCGCGAAGTCGACCAAACGCCACAACGGTGCGCCCGTCATCGCTTCCCGGTCGGTCGTGCGGGTCGGCGGCGCGGCTGGCGGGAGATCTTCCTCGGTGCGCAGCCGATCCACCTCGGCGATGAGGTGATCCCGCTGTTCGCGAGCCGCGGCCAATGCCGTCGTCCGGGTCGTTTCCTGGCGGGTGATCTCTTCCAGGATCGGCGATGCGACCGCATCCACCGCGGTGAGCAGCGCGGTTTCGGATTCGAGGTGGTCGAGCAGGACCGTGGGCTCGGGGAACACCAGCTCAGCGCAGGCCTCCGCCCACTCCACCAGCCGGATGCTCAGGTCGTTCAGCGCGGCGTCCCGATCGCGTGCTGCGGCGTCGAGCTGTTCCTGCGCCGCGGAGTACGCCGACCTCGCGCTGTCGAGGTCCTCCTCCGCCTCCTGACGTCGCTCGATCGCGCGCTCGTGGTTGTCGAGGGCTTCGCCGACCGTGTGCAGCTGCTCCTCCTTGCCACGCACCGCCGCGCGCAGCAAGGGCCGCGCGGAACCCGGCTCGGTGTCCAGGTGCGCCGTGATTTCGCCGTGCACGCTTGTCAGACCGGCGCGGGCAGCGGCTTGGCGTGTCTCGATTTCCTGCGTCCGGACGATCTCGGCTTGCCGGTGTGCGGTCCGTTCGGCGTCGTGGCGATCCTGCTCGTCACGGTCGGCATAGGTTCGTTTCTTGCCCGCGTCGTCCCGGATCTTCCCGGCCTGCGCTCGCGCTTCGGCCGTACGCTGCCGCAGCCGATCCAGCTCCTGACCTTGTTTGTAGGCCTCACTTTCGGTCAGCCCGGTCTTCCTGGCCTCGGCCGTGCTGATTTCTTGCGCGAGGGTTTCGATGCGATGCTCGGCGTCTTCCTTTTGCCGGGCAACGATTTCGTACTGCTCGGCGGACTGTCGCGCGGCTTTGGACAGTTTCTCCAGTTCGTTGGTTGCCGAGGTCACTTCGGCCGCGCTCGCTCGCAGCACGCGTTGGGCATAGGTCCGTTGCCGCGACGCCAATGTCCGGGTGGCCGTGACCTCTTCTTCCAGTGTTGCAAGTCGTTCGCGTTGCTTGTCCAGCCGTTCGAACCCCTCGGCGAGTTCGGCGATTTCCTGCTGTCCCAAGGGAGGAAGTGCGCGTGAGAGCAACGTCGACAACAACGCGGGGTCGAGCCGCTGCGACAGCTTGGGCGTTCGCAGCTGGAGCAACGCGGTGATCAAGGCGTCGAAACGTTGCTCGGTCAAGGTGGGGAAGAGCGTCGACCGGACTTCCGCGCGGTAGTCACTGGCGTTCGCGTGCCCTGTCCCGTGGGAGCCGAGCTGTTCCTCCAGTGCCTTCTTCGTCAGCGGTTGACCGGCGTCGTTGACCAGACTGAGCCCATCCGGCATGCCGATGCGCTGCTCGGTGGTGAAGTAATCCGGATGCACTGTCGTGGTGTGCGAACTCGCCTGCAGCCGCGCCCCGCAGCTGAACCAGCGCCCGGGAAACCGGAACTCCAGCCACACGTAGCCGACGCGTGTCGTACCGGAAGCGCCTTCGCCCATGAGGTTCCAGTGCATGGTGCGTTCACCGGTGCCGAACGTCGACAGGCGGTTGGCCCGCAGGTTCGCGTCGAAGAGGAACGGCAACAACAGTTCGAGCGCCTTCGATTTGCCGCTCCCGTTGGGACCGCGGAGCAGCAGACGTCCTTGGTGGAACTCGAAGACCTCGTCGTAGTAGCGCCAGACATTGAGAATTCCGGCGCGGGTGGGTACCCAGCGAGGCGCCGGTGGGGCGGTCTCGCCGTCGTGCGCGGGGCGAGGAAGTTCGGTCACTGTCATGACGGATTCTCCTCGGCGTCGGAGGTTCTGGCGTCGCGCACGGCGTAGCGCGCCGCGGCCGGAAGGGGGCGAACAAGACCGGAAGACAGCTGCGCCAGGCCGAACGCCGTCAGCACTGCCAGCGCGTCGGTAGTGAGCTGCCGTACGCCGTCCTCGCCGCGGTAACTCTTGGCCCAGCGCGGAAAGCGTTCGAGTAGCTCCGCAGCGGCCGCCTGCAGTTGTTCGAACGTCATCGGCCCGGTCAACGCATCGAGCAGCAGAAGGGCGGCGACCTTGGCGTTGCTCGCGTCGTCCGGGAATCGCGTGTCGGTCGCGATGCCGTCGACGTCGACGAGCAGTACGCCCTCTGCGCGCTCTTCCAGTGCGAAGCCACCTTGTTCGGCGGCGCGGCGAAGAAGCTGGCGTCCGGTAGGGGAGGAGAGGTAGGCGCACTCGTCGGCGGAGAGGTCGTCGAAGTAGAGAACCGGGTCGTCGACCAGGCGCCGGAACACCGAGTGTCTGAGCCACAGATTCCGCTGGACCTCGGAGCGCTTCGCCGTATCGTCATGCGCACCCGAAGCGAGGCCGTAGCGACGCTCGCGCGACACCGCGGCGACGAGTTCTTCGAAGCGCAGCGCCACTTCGTCGGTCGGCACCGCCAGGCGGGACGGTCCGACCGGGGCGGCGAGCAGACGGAGCAGCAACGTCGCGTCGATCTGGTACAGCACCTTGGCGTCCGCCGATTCCACGAACGCCTCGGTCGTGCCGTCGACCACCTCGATCACACCGTAGGACTCCAGCAGCCGAAGGACATCGACGAACGCCATCCGCTCACCGCGGCTCGACGTGTCGAAGGCCGCGACGACCTCATCGGAGCCGGCGGCCAGGCTGACCCGCTTGGCCAGCAGACCGATGGTGGTCACCGGCGTCGCGAGCAACTCGGCCGCTACCACACACAACAGCACGTACCGCCGCCGATCGAACGGCGCTCGACCCGACCGGAGCCGGCGAGCGGGACGACCGGGATCGGTGGCGACACGAACCTTGACCAGCCGGGCGTAGCCGAGGCGCGGTTCGACGGTCAGCGTCCAGCCGCAGTAGTAGTCGAACCACTGCCGGATCGGCTCGCGCCGGCGCCGGACCAGCTCGAACGCCTCGGGCTGGCCTCGCTCGGTGACCAACGGCGTGGCGAGCAACTGCCGGATGCCGCGGGCGACCTCCTCCTTCTCAGCGATCACCAGCTGGTTGGCGAGCTGGCTCATGACCGGCCCCCACTCGCGCGCTGTATTCGACGCCCACCGTCGGCCCGGATCTCGAGTTCGTAATCAGGACCGTGAAACTGCCCCCGTGGCGTCGTCAGCCTGGCCACCGCGCCGTCCTGAGGCGGCCACAACAGAATCTCGATCCGCCCGTCGGACGTCGTGCCCCGCCGCACGCCATTGCGCTCCGGCGCGTTGCCGAGCGCCCTGCCCAGCAGATCGAGCAACCGCTCGAACACCGCGTGATCGAGCCGGGCGAACGCGGAGAGCCGGACCGCGCCGCCGGTGTCGAGCATGTCCCACGCGGCTTCCAGTTCCGCCCGCTCAGCACGCGCCTGCTCCGCCCTGGCCGCGCGGACCGCGGCGACGTCACGCACCCGCCCCGTGCGGGCGAACCGCTCGGTTTTCCCCGCTGTGCGCAGCAAAGGCGACACCTCGACCGGCGGCGCGTCCCGCCACGACGACGTCGAGCTGACCAGCTCGGGATCGGGATGGGCGAGATGCGCGTGCCGCGCCGAACTCAGCCCGAACATGGTCGACCACAACCGATGCAGGTCGTCCTGGGCAGGCACGACGGTGAACCACCTTGCCAGCTCACGGAAATCGGCGACCGCACTGCTCGCCCGCCGCCGGGATTCGGTGATCCGGTCGAGCACCTGGAGCAGCGTGATGATCGCCCGCCGCGCCACGAGATGCAGCTGCTCGGCCCGCGGTTGCGCGCCGTCCGACGGCAGGAACCAGGCCCGCAGCCCCTCCCAGCGGGCCCGGCGATGCGCCAGCCACTCCGGCCCCGGATCCGTGCCGGACAGCTGAGGAAGATCGGCACCGAGCAGCGCACGCTGATGCATCAGCCCGACCCCGTGTTCCTCGACCTGCCGGATCCGGACCGCGATCCCGTGCGTGCGGTGTTCGAGGTTGGTCAGGAACTCCTGGAGATAGGTGACCGTCGAGGCCTTGACCTCGTGGAAGGTGGCCAGATTCGCACCGTCCGCACGCAGGAGCCGCTGCAATTCGCCGTTGAACTGCTTGGTGTTCCCGCGTAACGCTTCGAGATGCCCCTCCAACTCGGTCAGCGTGCTGAAAACACGCCGATCCGACCCGCCGTCCAACTCGCGCACGAGATCGCCGAGCCGATCGGAGATCGCGTCGAGCACCGCCGTCTGCAACGCACCCGTCGAGGCCAGCACACTCAGCGCGTGAACCACCCCGGCGAACGCCGCTTCACCTTGCCGCGTAAGGGAATACTGAAGGTTACGCCGCTCGTACTCGGTCGCCGTACGGTAGTTCTCGGAGTGATTCTGGATGACGTCGACGAGGTTCCAGTCGCGGAGCTGGTCGAGCGCCCTGGCGAGGTCGTCGTCCTCCAACGCGTCGAGCCAGCCCACCGACCTCAACCGCGCGCGGACGTCGTCGAGCCCCAGCGCGGTTTCGAGCCGCTCGTTGGCCTCGCCGAAGGCATGCAGCACCGACACGTACAGCTCGGCCCGGTCGCCGCTGGTGAAGCGGAACATCTCGGGCGGAACACGGATCGGGTCCATCCTGCCTCCCACAGTCTGGTCGCCGACCACGGTACGGGTCGGCACCGACAGTTTCAGGCTTGGGCCATTTCGTCGAGCAACGCCGACGCGACACGCTCCTCCGGAACCGTCTTACCCACCCTGACCAGGTGCCCAGCCAACTCGGCGTCCCATGGCGCCGGCGTGACCCGCCCGACCGGCGGACCGTCCCCGACCGCGGCGAGGTAGTCGGCGCTGGCCATCCGCCACGGTACCGCCCCGGTCCTGGCCACGACGTTTGCCGCGATCCGCAGCCCCTCCCCGTCGAAGTCGCCGTGGTAAAGCAGCTGGGCACCGGCCTCTCCGAGGCGCCTGAGCAGCAGAATCCCCGTGCTACTGGGCCAGCCTGAGGTGCAGATCATCGGCGGACACCCGGTACTGAACCTGTCGAGCGCGAGCGCCAGCACACTCGGATTCTCGAACACCCACACTTGTTCGGGCGCTTCTATGCTCTTGGCAGCCCTGAGCTGCTGCAATGTCAGCACAGCGGCCGTCCCGGATTCCGCGCACGCCCGTAGAATCCGGCTCGCTGTGTCGTCGCCAGGCAGGCGGAGCCCAGCGGCGAGCACCGTCGAGGACAACTCGTCATCCGCGATCCCGGCCCGCTCCCACAACGCCCGTCGCTCGGGCGCGTCCACCGGCGGCGTGACGTCGTAAATCGCGGCCAACGCCCTGGTGACGAGGCCCGCGCACCTCGTGCCCTCATCCAGCGCGTGCGTCTCACCCAGCACCGCGTCGGCGAACACCGGCAGCGGCACCCCAGCCGCAGGCAACTCACCCAACACCCGCAACGCCGTGCTCAGCTCCTCACGCGTCCGCACTATCGACTTATCGACAAGTCCGGCTCGACGTACTGCAGCTACCCAATCCATCAGTGCCGGTTGCGCCACCACCACCGGATGCTCTGCCAGCCACGCCCACAGCTCTTCCCGCTCCGCCGCAGCCCGCCGCCTCTCCCCAGCGCGATTGCCGACCGGGCCTACGAGCTTTGCGACGACGTCCCGGGTCTCCAGCCCGGTCACCTCACGAAGCGCCTGGTCAAGCTTGTCCAGCGCGATGCTGGCGTACTCACCGGGCAGCCGCTCCAACCCGAGCAGATCCGCGACCGCAGCCCGCTGGTCGTCGTCGAGCGGCCCGATCTTGACCCTGCTCACCGGCAGCCCGGACGACAACCTGCCATGCACGGCCCGCCACAACGGCATCAAACCACGCGAGAGTCGATCAACAGGTTCCACAATGGGTCACATCATAGGAGTGCTCCCCGGATCAGGAGTGAAATCCGGCGTCGAACGGCAAGCCCTCCTACAGGGCGTAAAGGCAGGCAAATTCGACTGTATGGGGGCCTCCTGCGCCCATGGCTGATCGCGCTGTCGTCAAGATGGTCCGGGATATCCGGGTGTGGCTCGCCGATGACCAAGGCACGGACGACGTCATCACCTGTTTGGAGCTGTTGCTCGACGCCCGGGACACTTGGCTGAACTGTGCTGACCCGACGTTGTGGCGGACCGGTGACGCGCATCGGCTGCTGATCGACACCGCCGCGCCACGGCTGACGGACCGGTACGGCCTGAGCGCGCACGGTCCGGCAGCGTTGCAAGTGCTGATCGACTTCCTCGACGCGACCGATCGGTTCCATCCGGCCAGCACGCGCATCATGACGCTGCGCAAGGAACTGGATCGGGCCACCGCGAGGTTCCCCGCAGCGATGGCGGACGAATCGAGGTGGCGACTGGCCAAACGGATCTACACCGCGATGCTCGCAGCCGGGGTCGATATCGATGACGACGACGCGGCCGATGCTTGGCTCGAGAAGTTCAACCGGTCGGTCCGGCCGCGGCGCCGTGCCGTCCTCGGCTCGTTACTCGATCAGACGCCGGAACTCGCGACGGCTCGATTCGTCGCCAGGGACTCCGTCGTCGCCGCACTCCCGCCGGACGCCCCTATCCCGCCCGAGTTCCGCCGCGACGAGCCGGCGGCGGAACCATGCCCGGCCAACCCACCGGTCTCGCTGCCACCGACCAACCAGCTCGCTGTTTCTGCTCGCGAATCGGCGTTGCTGCGCAGGTTGGTCTCTTGTGGACAGTGGGCAGTCGAGGGCCGCAAGGTGACGAAGCAGGGCTTCCCGTCCCCTGCCGACACTCGGTCGTTCGCCGAGACGCTGGGCATCAACCCCCGTGAGCGCCTTCGTGACCCTCGCGACCAGGTGCCGCTGACCCGCGCTTGGCGGCTGGCCCTGGACGTGGAAGTCCTGCGCTTGCACCGCACCCAGGTAGTCCCCGGACCGGCGTTCACCGCGCTGGAACGGGTTGTGGCGGGCACGGCCGACGCTGAGGAAACCTTGCGCCTCTGGCAGGAAGTCGTCGACGTCGCGGTTGCCGGCCCGGCCCAGCTGGACGAACGTGACGAGGGTACCCGCGAACTCGAAGCGTTCCTCCGCCCATGGGGTCCCCGCGCTCTGGGGGAGATGTACCGCGCCGAAGCACCGATCGGCCTCGAAGATCTGATCGATGATCTCATCGACGAGCACCACGACCCCGACGTCTCCGAAACCCTCATCGCCCTGACCGGCGCGGCCGTCCGCACCGGTCTGCTGGCCGCGGTCGAAGCGGGCGCCGCAACAGTTGCCTTGCCTCCTGACACCGACCACGAACGGACGACCGTCCAGATGGCTGCACTGCTCGGCGAGCCGTCGTGGGCTGTCCTCCCCATCCTGGACGCCCGTGCCGAACTGACCTCACTCGGCCGCTACTTCGTCCGCCGGAACCTCCTGGCCGAGGAAGTGACGCGCCTCTACTTGAACCGGCTTGAGAAGGAGCCTGCCGATGTACTGCGAATTCCTCGCGGTGGATCAGGAACTCGGTGATCGTCGGCAGAACTCCGCGAGTTGCCGCCCCAGGCCGACATCACCGCGACAAGGTTCGTCAGCGAGTACCACTGGGGCGATTTTCGCGGTAACCCTCCGACCGTAATGGAGCGCTACTTCGATGCCTTTCTATATGTTATTGAGCTGTGGGAGTTGGCTTCGAAGCGGCGGGCTGAACGAGAAGGACGGGAAGTCCGCAAAGTCGCGGCTCAGTATGCTCGCCTTGAGAAAAGCAGGTCCGAGGCGTGTGAACAGGGTGAATGCCCTGATCGGGACCAAGTGTCCCGAGGGCTACGACAGCGCGGTCACCCTGCTCGTCGACCTCAAGGCGGTCAATGCTCGAAATAGTGGCGTGGCGGCTTTCGTCAAACGCTACGAGCGTCTGAAAGAAGAGCGTCGACGTAAGCCGATGCCTGCTGCGCTTTACCCAAGTAGGGCTGTGAAGAGGAAGTTCCGGCCAGTCACGCATCGCTGTCACTGCCCGGTGTCGTAGAGTGGCAGGCGTGGTGGAAGCTGCGGCAGACGAGGCGCGGAAGTTCGAGGACCTGGCCGAGCAGGTGCCGGACGAGCGGGCACAGTTACTGGTCGAAGCGGCGTATCAATGGTCGCGCGCCGGCGATGTCCAGCGTGCCGAGCGGTTGTACCTGACGGCGATCTCGGACGGTGGTTCTGTACACGGTGACGCGCGGACAGCTTATGCCGATTTTCTGTTCGAGCACGAGGACGCTGATCGTGCGCGCGAGGTACTGGCCGGGTTGTGGGCCAGCCATCCAAAGGACCCCGATGTGTATCAGAGCGTCGGCGATTTGCTGATAGACCAGGGCGATTCGCCCGGCGCCCTCCGCTGGTTCACCGCCGGGGTGATTCGCTGTTACGGCGCGGTCGTGGGTTCCCGGCAGCTCGAGGGCGATCCGTCATTGGAACAGTTGCTGAAATCGCGTTCCAGGGTGCGCAAGGTCAGTGGCGAAACACCGGATGACTGGGATCGGGTCTGGTTCGAACGGTACGAGCGAACCCATCCCGGCAAGAAGGCCGACCAGCTGTGGACCTACGAGCACCTTGCCGAGATGCAGCAGGAAACCGCGCGGTTGCAAGATGAGAACGCGATCCTGCGCACATTTCGGCCAGGCTCACTCCCGGAGACGTTTCCCTACTGGCCGCGCGCGGAGTTCGACCGTGCGTTGGCCGCTTTTCCTGAGGTATTCGCCGAGTGGAGGGACTCCGAGGACCCCCACCTCGTCCATCGCCGCATGGTCGAGACCGCGCTGCGAGCTGCCGACGCCGCCTTCGACCTCGCCGTCGTGCCGCTCAACGTTGATGATGTGTACGCTCACGCCGAGCGCACGGGGGTTGAGCCGGACAGCGCGGAGACGCACCAGCGGCTCGCGATGGTGTCCCGCGTCAACGGTGAAGGTATCGCCTGGCCGCCGGGGAGAAATGACCCGTGCTGGTGCGGATCGGCGCGCAAGTACAAGAAATGCTGTGGCACCCCCGGTTTCACTGCGGACTCGGCATGACGTAGCCAGGTTCGGCACGCTTTGTGGAGCTTCGTCCCTGCCCGGACAGCACGGCGAGGGATGGACAAATCCGCGACCGGACAGTCGAATATGAGTCGGAGGAAGAAGCAAAACCGCTGCTTTGGCCGATCACCGGGCGCTGTGCTCCCGCCCACGTCAGAGCCGTTTGGTTCGAGTGTTGGTACGAATAGCTGTCGGCCGACGGCACCGTGACCCGCTTGGCGCGCCGTGACGATGCGGAGTTGATGGGCTGTGCCCTGGCAAGCGAGGCAGGCGAGTACTCCGCCCCGAATCCGCGCCAAGAGCCGGTTGCCAGCAGCCTGCCACCGGCTTATCTCGACACGCCGCGGCAGGGGCTCGTTGGCGTGGCGACTTCGGCTGGAGCGGCTTGTGCACGACGGACTTCTGGGATCACCCGTCACTAGGCCCTTCCCTGGCGGGTGTCTATTCAGGACTATGTGACTGAACTGGAAAGCACTCCGGCGTCAAGTCCGTGGATCCGGCGCTGGTAGCCTCGACGCCCAGCACGGGCTGGGTGATCAGGGAAGAACGCCTGCCCCTCGTCCTGCTCGAAGATCTCCAGGAGAAATTCCTAGTGGTTGCAGTGCTGAACGAATACTCCGTTCGGGTCGCGACGGATTCGCGGTCGTACCAACGTGGCCAGGCCTACTTCGCCGGCGGGCATGTGCAGAAGATCAAAGCCGACGGGAAAACCGTGACGGCCACGGTGGCTGGCAGCCGTCTCTACCGGGTCCGCCTCGCCGTCGGCCGTGGCCGCCTTGGCGGCTCGTGCACCTGCCCGTACGGGGAGAAGGGGATGTTCTGCAAGCATTGTGTCGCGACGGCTCTGGCCTGGCTCGACGGCGGTGCCGAGTCCGTCAGGCCGAGCCCGGAGCTTATGCCGCAGCAGCAGCTCGAGAGGTTTCTGCATACCCAGGAAACGTCCTGGCTGGTAGCGGAGCTGTTGAAGGCCGCCGATACCAACCCCTTGCTTCGTGCTCGGCTCGAGAGCGCGGCAGGTGCGCAAGGAGCGTTCGACGATCAGCCACTTCGTGAGCGTCTCGAAGAAGCTATCGAAGTTCCGGATTACCTCGATGAACGCGAGGAGCAAGCCTACTTCCATGAAGTCGTGAAGGTCCTGGACGAGATCGCGGACCTGGTCGGGTACGGCTTCGCGGATACTGCTCGTGGCCTCGTCGAATTCGCCTTCGAACTGCTTGACGACGTGGCTGACGAACTCGAGGAAGTCGGCGGCGACGCGAGCGAATTGCTGGGCCGTGCGGCGGAGATTCACCTCGCCGCATGCGAGGCGGGCGAGCCCGACCAGGAACAACTCGCGCAATATCTGGTGGACACGGCACTGGCCAGCGACCACGGAGCCTTCCTCGATGCTCTCCCCGCCTATGCCGGCGTGCTGGGCGCGACAGGCCTCGCCCGCTATGGCGTGCTGGTACGGGAGGCTTATGCGGTCGAGGCCGGGTACGTCGAGCGTGTTCTCCTGGAACACGTCGCCGAGTCGGAGGGTGGCACGGACGCCCTCATCGATGTCCTGGCGCAAGACGTGTCCAGTGCCCATGATGTCTTCCGGATCGCGCTACGTCTGTGCCACGACGACCGCGACGACGAAGCTCTGGAGTGGCTGACCCGCGGCGTCGCGGACTTCCCAGCGGATCCGGACCTACGGTCTCTGGCGGCGGAGTGCCACGTCCGCGCCGGTCGACCCGCCGAGGCCGCGAAGCTGCTGTGGGGCAACTTCCGTAACCATCCCAGCCTGGACAACTACATCGCGCTCGCCACGGCGGCTGCTGATGAATTCGCCGCCTGGCGTCGGAAAGCGCTTGATCGCTTGGCCAAGGACGCGCCGCTCCAGGCCCGTTTCACGAAGTCCCGGCTTAGCCTGCCCGGCCGCTCGCGACTGGTGGAAGTCCTGCTGTGGGAACAGGACCTCGACGGGGCATGGCAGGCCGCGAACGCGGGCGGCTGCTCCGACGAACTCTGGCTCCGTCTGGCCCGTAAGCGCGCCGCCAAGCATCCCTCGGATGCCATTCCCGTTCTGCTCGCGGCGGCCAATCAAGCCATCGGCTGGCAGGACCGTGCCTGGTATGCCCGCGCAGCCGAGTACTTGACGGAGGCCCGTCCCCTGTTCAAACGTGTCGGCCGCACGGCGGACTTCAAGGCTCATATGACCGCACTTCGCGCCACGCACAAGCCCAAACGAGCCCTCCGAGAGGAGCTCGACCGTGCGGGACTGCCGTGACTCGACAGCCCATCGCGGTGTACGGCTTCTCCGGAATAAGGTGATCTGAGCCTGCTGGCCGCCCGATACGGACGGGTTTGGCGGTCTGTCATCTCGCATCGCCGCACGCGTGGCCGTCCGGCAAAGTGGACCATTCGTGGACCACGCCCCGACCAGGAACGTTGACCGTTTGATCGAAATGTGCGCTGTGCTGCTGTTGGGTGCCCCCGGCAGGATTCGAACCTGCGACACCCGCTTTAGGAGAGCGGTGCTCTATCCCCTGAGCTACGAGGGCATGTGCTGCCGACCTCACTCTAGCGGGCCCGGGGCGGACGTGGTGCAGGGGGCGGGTGAAGGGTGGCCATACGTAGGTTGTCACCCGTGTGGGTGGTGGGGGCGTCTGAGCTGGTTGGCGCAGTCTGTCACTCGGTCGTGTCTGGTGTCGGGTTGCTGAACAACAGTAGGTAACCTTCGTTAACGGGATGCGGAAATCGCTCCACCGGCTGCCGGAGGGCTTCGTTGATCAAGCTCATGTTCGCCGACGACGAGGAACTAGTTCGTTCGGGGCTGCGCGCCATGATGTCGGGCGCGCAGGACATCGAGATCGTGGGCGAGGCGAGCGACGGTAGATCGGCGGTCGAGGTAGCGCGGCGGTATCACCCGGACGTGGCATTGCTGGACATCAAGATGCGCGCGCCGGACGACGGGATCCGGGCGTTGCGGGCGATCCTGGCGCTGCCGGATCCGCCGACCGTGGCGATGCTGACCACGTTCGACATCGACGAGTACGTGAGCCTCGCGCTGCGGCTCGGCGCCAACGGCTTCCTGCTCAAGGACATCGACCCGGCGGCGTTGCTGCGGGCCGTGCGTGACCTGGCCAAGGGCGGCGCGGTGCTCGACCCGGGGGTCGCGGCGCGGATGGTCCAGTCGCATCGCGACGAGCAGCGAGCGGCCCAGCCGGCGCGTAAGCTGCTGGCCTCGTTGTCCGAACGGGAGCGTGAGGTGGTCGCGTTGATCGGGCAAGGGCTTTCCAACGCCGAGATCGGTGGCCGGTTGCACCTCTCCGAGGCGACGGTCAAGGGGTACGTCTCGGCCGTGTTGTCCAAGATCGGCGCGGCCAACCGGGTCCAGGCCGCGTTGCTGGCCTACCGGGGCGGCCTGCTCGACCAGTAGCGTGCTCACCGCGCTCGAGTTCCTGGGGCTCGTCGCGTTCGCGGCGTCCGGAGCGCTCGCCGCGGTGCGGGCGCGGCTGGACGTCTTCGGCGTGGTCGTGGTGGGGCTGACGACGGCGCTCGGCGGTGGGATCATCCGGGACGTCCTGCTGGGGATCCATCCGCCGACGACGTTGCGCAAGTGGCCCTACCTCGCGGTGTGCGCGGCGACGGCGTTGATCGTGTTCGCGTTCCATCCACAGGTCGCGAGGCTGCGGCGCGCCGTACTGCTCGCCGACGCGATCGGGCTCGGGGTGTTCGCGACGGCGGGGACGACGATCGCGTTGGCGGGCGGGGCGACCGTGTACGCGGCGTGTCTGATCGGGATGACGACGGGAATCGGTGGCGGCGCGTTGCGGGATCTGCTGCTCCGGGAAATCCCTCTCGTGCTGCGTAAGGAGATCTACGCCGTGGCCGCGCTGGCCGGTGCGGCGCTCGTCGGGGTCGGTCACGCTTTGTTACTGCCGCCCGGGCCGGTGACCGTCGTGGCGGCCGCGGTGGTGGTCGCGATCCGGATGCTGGCGTTGTGGCGGCGGTGGAACGCCCCGGTAGCACGCGGGTCCGGAGAGGGCTGAGACGATCCGGAGCGGGAAAATCCTTTGTGGGTTCTGTGTGTGTTCTTAGGCGAGTCTCAGCACGCTGAGTAAGACTGTCGCCATGCGCATCCTTGTGGTGGACGACGACCGCGCCGTCCGTGAATCCCTCCGGCGGTCCTTGGAGTTCAACGGCTACCAGGTCGAACTCGCCAGCGACGGTGCGCAGGCCCTCGAGACGATCGTCGCCAACCGGCCGGACGCGATGGTGCTGGACGTGATGATGCCCCGCCTCGACGGGCTCGAGGTGGCACGCCGGCTGCGAAGCACCGGGGACGACCTGCCGATCCTGGTGCTGACCGCGCGCGACACAGTGTCCGACCGGGTGTCCGGTCTCGACGCCGGCGCCGACGACTACCTCCCCAAGCCGTTCGCCCTCGAGGAGCTGCTCGCCAGGCTGCGCGCGCTGCTGCGCCGCGCCCTCCCGGAAGGTCAGGGCGACCAGGCCTCCGAAGTGCTTTCGTTCGCCGATCTCACGCTCGATCCGGGCACCCGCGAGGTCCGCCGCGGCGACCGCGAGATCAGTCTTACCCGCACCGAGTTCGCGCTGCTGGAGCTCTTCCTCTCCTATCCGAAGCACGTCCTCACCCGCGGCCGGATCCTGGAGGAAGTATGGGGATACGACTTCCCGACCTCGGGCAACGCTCTCGAGGTCTACGTCGGTTATTTGCGCCGCAAGACGGAGGCGGAGAACGAGCCGAGGCTGATCCACACGGTTCGGGGAGTGGGCTACGTGCTGAGGGAAACCCCGCCGTGACCGGTGCCGTCCCGACCATCGACGTGATGGAGGACGATCCGCGCGGTACGCGCTGGGGGACCCGCCGGTTTTCGCTGCGCGGACGAGTGACGTTGCTGGCCGCCGCCTGTGTGGCGGGCGCCGTGGCGCTGGTGTCACTCGGCGCCTATTTGGTCGTGCAGAGCAACCTCTACCAGCAGCTCGACGACAACCTGGTCGCCCGCGCCAGTGCGGCGGTCCAGTCGCCGCAGGTGCAGACGCAGCTCAAGCAGGTTCCCGGCGCCTTCCTGGCGAGCGCGGACCTGCAGATCGGGCAGCTGAACATCGGCAAGGAAATCACCCTGACCTACCCGCAGGCGGGCGTCGCGCCGCCGTACGGGAGCACCGAGATCGAGGTCGCCGCCGGCGATCGGGCGAGTTCGATCCGGACCGACGTCGCCACCGACAGCCGGGTCGTCGCGCTGCCGTCGGGACACGGCCAGGCGATGGTGCTGGCGCAGTCGATGGCGCCGACGAAACGCGCGCTCAACGAGCTCGCGGTCGTGCTGTTCCTCATCGGCGGCGCCGGGATCCTGGTGGCCGCGGCCGCCGGGACCGCGGTGGCCCGTGCGGGGCTGCGGCCGGTGGATCGGCTGACGACGGCCACCGAACGCGTCGCGCGCACCGGGGATCTGCGGCCGATCCCGGTCAGCGGTGACGACGAGCTGGCCCGGCTCACGCAGAGCTTCAACACCATGCTCGGCACGGTCGCGGAGTCGCAGGAACGGCAACGCCAGCTGGTCGCCGACGCGGGGCACGAGCTGCGGACACCGCTTACTTCCTTGCGCACCAACCTGGAGCTGCTGCTGGCGGCGAGCCGGTCCGGGGCACGGGCGCTGTCGGACGAGGACCGCGCGGACATCGAAGCCGACATTCGCGGGCAGATCGACGAGCTGACCCAGCTCATCGGGGACCTGGTCGAACTGGCCCGGCAGGACGTCCCGCAGGAGCAGTTCGAACGGGTCGAGATGGTGGATGTCATCGAACGCGCCCTCGACCGGGCGCGGCGCCGTGCGGGCGAGATCGAGTTCGACGTCGCGCTGCAGCCGTGGGTGCTCACCGGGGACAACAGCGCGCTCGAGCGGGCAGTGCTCAACCTGCTGGACAACGCGGTCAAGTTCTCGCCGTCCGGGTCGACCGTGCGAGTCCGGCTCTATCCGCTCGGCGACGGCACCGCGGTCGTCGAGGTGGCCGACTCCGGTCCTGGGATCGCCGACGAGGACCTGCCCAAGGTGTTCGACCGGTTCTACCGTTCGTCGGAGGCGCGGACGCTGCCCGGTTCGGGCCTCGGCCTGGCGATTGTCAAGCATTCCGCCGAACGCCACGGCGGTACCGTCTACGCGTCGCGAGCGCCGGAGGGTGGCGCGCTGCTGACGATCCGCCTGCCCGGAGCGCCGGGCTGACCCTGTCACCGTTACGGACGGCAGCCATTCGTGGCTCAACGCGTTGGCAACCCCTGCGAATCCTGTGTTGAATCGTGTAGGATTTTGTGTGGTTGGGGCGTTCATGCGGGGAACGCAGTCGATTCAGGACAGTGCGTTGAGGACGGAGTTGCAGTGCTGGCGCGGCAGCGACAGGCGGTGATCCTCGAGGAGGCTCGCCGGACCGGCGCGGTCCGGGTGAGTGACCTCGTGACGAGGCTGGGCGTATCCGATATGACGGTGCGCCGCGATCTCGACGTGCTCGCCGGGCGTGGCCTGGTCGAGAAGGTCTACGGCGGCGCGACGTCGGTGATGGGCAAGAGCACGGACGAGCCCGGGTTCGAGGCCAAGTCCGTGCGGCAGCGCACACAGAAGGAAGCGATCGCCGAACTCGCGGCGAGCCTCGTCCGGCCGGGGACCGCGATCGGGATCTCGGCGGGCACCACGACGTGGACGCTGGCGCGGGCACTCGATCACGTCCCAGGGCTCACCATCGTCACCAACTCCATCCAGGTCGCGGACGTGCTGCGCGGGGCCAGCCAGCAGGACCGCACCGTGGTGCTCACCGGCGGCGTGCGGACGCCGTCGGACGCGCTGGTCGGCCCGGTCGCCGTGCACAGCCTGCGGTCGCTGCACCTCGACGTCGTCTTCCTCGGCGTGCACGGGATGGCCGACGGCCCCGGCTTCACCACGCCCAACCTCACCGAGAGCGAGACCGACCGGGCGCTCGTCGAGGCGGGGCGCAAGCTGGTGGTGCTCGCCGACCACACCAAGTGGGGCATCGTCGGGATCTCCACCATCGCCGGGCTCGACGAAGCCGACGTCGTCGTCAGCGACGACGATCTTCCCGACCAGGCAAGGGAAATTCTCGCCGAACGCGCGGGAGAACTCATGATCGCCGAGACGGCGGGGACGGCCGAGGCAGAAGAAGCGTGAAACGCACCGTGAGGCACCTGGCCGACGGCCGGGAAATCATTTACTTCGACCGGCCGGGCGCGCCCGAGCGGGTCGCCGAGGACACCCGCGACCTCGCCCCGGTGGCCGCCGCGTCGGAGATCCGGCGCGATCCGCTGACCGGCGAATGGGTCGCCATGGCCGCGCACCGGCAGACGCGCACCTACAAGCCGCCCGCGGATCTGTGCCCGCTGTGCCCGAGCAAGCCGGGGAAACCGAGCGAGATCCCCGAAGCCGACTACGACGTCGTGGTGTTCGAGAACCGCTTTCCGTCGTTCGCGCAGAACGTCCTCGGCGAAGCGTCCACTGTGGATGGTGCGGGGCTGGTGCCGGTGGCGCCCGGCCGCGGCCGCTGCGAGGTCGTCTGCTTCACCAGCGACCACGACGGCTCGTTCGCGCGCCTGACCGCCAAGCAGGTCCGCGCGGTGGTCGACACCTGGGCGGACCGCACCGCCGAGCTGTCCGGGCTCCCCGGCGTCGAGCAGGTCTTCCCGTTCGAGAACCGCGGCGAGGAAATCGGCGTCACGCTGCATCACCCGCACGGGCAGATCTACGGCTACCCGTTCGTCACGCCCCGCACGTCGCGGATGCTCGACGTCGCCCGCGCCTACCAGGCCGAACACGGCCGTCCGGTGCTCGGCGACGTCCTTGCCGCGGAACGGGACTCCGGCGCGCGGATCGTCGCGCGGGGGGAGCACTGGACGGCGTTCGTGCCACCGGCCGCGCGGTGGCCGGTGCAGGTCCAGCTGGTGCCGCACCGGCAGGTGCCGGACATTCCCGCGCTCAGCGAGGCGGAGCGGGACGATTTCGCCTTGGTGTACCTGGACGTCCTGCGTCGCTGCGACGCGCTCTACGACCGGCCGCTGCCCTACATCGCCGCGTGGCACCAGGCGCCCGTGCACCGCGACCGCGACCTGAGCTGGCTGCACCTGGAGCTGTTCTCGGTGCTGCGGGCCAAGGACAAGCTGAAGTACCTCGCCGGCTCGGAATCCGGGATGGCCGTGTGGGTGAACGACGCGACACCGGAGCAGATCGCCCAAAGGCTTCGCGAGGCCGGGTAGCCCGGGGCATACTCACCAGCGATGCACAGGTTCGACTCAGGAACCTCTCAGGACCGTCGCGCAAGGTGAGGACATGACCGAGAAAGACCCCAGTGCGCACGACCCCGCTGCTCAGAGTCATGCCGCTGGTGGTCAGCCGCAGCCGGAAACCGGTCAGAGCGGTTGGTCCGGGGCCACAGCCCAGCCAGGCGCGGCCGCCGACCCCGGTCCCGCGGCGCAGTACCCGGCCCCTGCGGAGTACACCCAGCCCAGCGAGCCGCAGTACCACACGGTGACTGGTGCCGACCCCGCGTACGGCGCGCCGAGCCCGTGGTCGGCCCAGGGAGCCCAGACGCCCCAGGGCACGTACGCGCAGCCAGGTACCACTCCACCGCCCAACCCTTACGCTCCGCCCAGTGCCCACGGGCTGCCGGGGGACACCTCCATCTACAACGTCCCGGCCGCGCCGCGGCGCGCGAAGTCCGGTTCGGGCAAGCTGCTTGCCGGAGTCGCGGCCATCGCGTTGCTGGTGGGCGGCGTCGCGGGCGGCACCGTCGGCTACCTGACCTCGGGCACCAACAAGGGGCCCGCCGTCAACGCGCTCGACGCGCCGAAGCCCGCGCAGCAGACCGCGGCCGCCCCCGCCGGCTCGGTCGAGTCCGTCGCGAAGAAGCTCTCGCCGAGCGTGGTCGAACTCCAGGTCGCCGGCCGCACCGCGCAGGGCGAGGGCTCCGGATTCGTCCTGAGCACCGACGGCTACATCCTGACCAACAACCACGTCGTCGAGGTCGCCGCGAACGGCGGCCAGATCCAGGCCGTCTTCCCGGACGGCAAGAAGGCACCCGCCAAGGTCATCGGCCGGGATCCGACGACCGACATCGCCGTGGTCAAGGTCGACAACGTGAGCGGGCTGACCCCTGTGGAGCTCGGCCGCTCCGACGACCTGCGCGTCGGGCAGTCGGTGGTGGCCATCGGCTCGCCGTTCGAGCTGACCGGCACCGTCACCTCCGGCATCGTCAGCTCGCTGCACCGGCCGGTGCGTGCCGGCGGCAACAACGGCGACCAGGCCACGGTGATGGACGCGGTGCAGACCGACGCGGCCATCAACCCCGGCAACTCCGGCGGCCCGCTGGCCAACATGTCCGGGCAGGTCATCGGGATCAACTCGGCCATCTACAGCCCGCAGTCCTCCTCGAACCGGGGCAGCAGCTCCGAGGGGGCGAACGTCGGGATCGGGTTCGCCATCCCGATCGACCAGGCCCGGCGGACGGCCGACGACATCATCAAGACCGGTAAGGCCACGCAGACCTTCATCGGCGCCAAGGTGCAGGACGCGCAGGGCGGTGGCGCCCAGCTCGGGGACATTACCCCGGGCAGCCCGGCGGAGAAGGCGGGGCTCAAGCCCGGCGACGTGGTCACCAAGATCGACGACCGGACCATCGACTCGGCGGACACGCTGATCGCCGCGATCCGTACCCGGGCACCGGACGAGAAGGTCACCTTCACGCTGAACAACTCCCGCACCGTCGACGTGACCCTCGGCGGCCAGCCCGTGCCCAACTGATCCCAGACGCTCGGCCGCTGGAAGGCGGCCGAGACCAGCTCCGGCCTCTGGGTGGGCCGGACCTTCGAAGCCACGCGCGACCCGGCACTCAAACCGGTCGCGCGTGGCTCTTGTCTGTACGGCGCCGGGCGAGCAGCGTCCGGCCGACACCGGCCAGCACGGCCAACGCCCAGACCACGACGAGCGTGAGCAGCAGGCCGACGCCGGGATGCCCGTCGTGCAGCCCTGGCATCGGCGGGTTGCCGTAGGGCCGCCACAACAGCGGAAACGCCAGCAGCCCCAGCACTCCGCTGAAGGCGGCCCCGGCCAGCACCGGCGCTCGCCACAACGGGGGCACGAGGCGGCTCACGCCGAGCCCGGCGAGGCCGACCACCGGCGCGATCACCGCGTCGTGCACCAGCGGGCCGCCGATGAGCCAGCCGAGCGTGCCGATCACGTCGGCGCGGAGCGGGAAAAGGTACTCGCCGAACAAGATCGCGCCCCAGACCAGCGAGGCGAGCCCGAGAAGTAGCAGCAGAATTCGCGCCGTTCTCACAGGACCTCCAGCTTCGAGACCCACTTCGTCTGCAGGACACCGGGACGGCTCGGCGCGATGACCCGGCAGGGAAAGCCGTGGTCCAGGTCGAGCACCTCGCCGTTGAGTTCGAGCGCGAGCAGCGTCAACGCGTCCGCCGTGTGCTCGCCGGGTAGCACACTCACGCCGTACAGTCCGGAACGCTCCAAAGAGGACACTCGTACCGTGGAGCCTGGTTGTGTGCCAACGGTTTCGAGTAGCGTCGGAAAGGCGACGCCGCGCCAGACCGCCGACTGACTCCAGCCCTCGACGCAGGCGATCGGCAGCTCGGCCGTGGTCTGCGGAAGCGCGCGGAGTTCGGCGAGCGAGAACGTCCGCGTCCCGGCCGAGGTCACCACGGACAGCCGCCACGTCGTGGCTTGTGCCGCCTGAACCACCCCCGCGGCGGTGGCGGTGCGGTTCACCGGCAGGCCCTGAGTTCCGTTGCCCGTGCGCCACGACAGCCCGGAGACGTTACGTAGCAACGGAACCGTCGCGCCCGCCGTCGCGACCACGGACACCCCGGCGGCCAGCCACGTGGTGCGCAGGAACCCTCGCCGGGACAAGCCGGCCGACTGCGGTTCGGGATCGCCAGCTGGTTCACGGGTCAGTGCCCGGCGGATGACCGGGAGCTTCACCGCGATGTGCACCAGGATCGAGCCGATCGCCACCCATGCGACGGCGTAGTGCACCTGTGGGAAGTAGAACGTCCACGGGTAGTTCTGCGCGACGTTGAGCAGACCGGTGGTCAGCTCGAAGAACGCGGCCGCCGACAGCACCAGGATCGACAGTCGCTCCACCGCGTGCGGGATCGACCGCACGAGCGGCCTGCCGAACAGCTTCGGATAGACACTCCACAGTTTCGCCAGCAACAGCGGGATCGACGCGACGCCGGAGACGACATGCAGCCCCTGGGTGACGCGATAGAGCCAGATCGGTCTGCTGGGCCAGAAGAACCACGTCGGCGGATGCTGGATGAGGTGACTGAGCAGGCCGGTCACGAAGCACGTGGTGAACGTGATCGCCAGCCACAGCCCGATCCGTGCCGTGACCCGCGGGGAGTGCGCCGCGGCCGCGAAACGCTTTTCGTCCGGAATCGGCAGCCGTTTCATACTTTCTCCAGCCGTGCGAACCAGCGATGCCCGTGCCGGGCGATCCAGGCGACGTGGAGTCCGGCGGTCGCCGCGACCTCGGTGATCCGGTCCGCGCCGACCCACGCCCAGGTGAACCACCGGCCCTCGGGACGGCCGGGCAGCAGCCGCACCCGTTCGTGCCGCAGGCCGAACCCCGGCGGGTCGAGTTCGACCAGGACATCGCCGTCCTCGGCGATGAGCGCCGCGGTGCGCTGGAGCAACGTCGCGGGTTCGCCGCCGATGCCGATGTTGCCGTCCGCGAGCAGCGCGTGCCGCCAGCGGCCCTCGCCGGGAATGCGCTCGAACACGCTGCGGCACAAGGCGACGCCGCCGCGCTGGTGGGTGAGCCGGACCGCGGTGGGCGAACTGTCGACGCCGAGCGAGGCGACACCTCGTCGGGCCAGTGCCGCGGTGAGCCGTCCCGGCCCGCAGCCGATGTCGAGGGTCGGGCCGGTGCAGGCGTCGAGCAGCACGTCGTCCCCGGGACACGGGCGGCCGGTCCAGCGCTCCACCGGCAGTTCGACCCGCTCACCGTTCGCGAGTTCCAGCCAGCATCGATGGCCGAGCAGGCCGTGGTCGAACTCCGTGCCCGCCTTCATCGGACGGCCACCGGGAGCACGGCGACCTCGGCCACCGCGCGGGCGAATCGGCTTCCGGGGCACAACGTCGCCACGCGGTGGGCATCGGCGATGGTGTCCACATCGGACAGTGTGCTGACCGGAGTGACGGACAAGCCGGAGACGGCCAGCGCCTGCCAGGTCCGTTCGCCGGTGTCCGGCCGCGACATCGGGACGTCGGCGAGGACTCGCGCGTCGAGCGGGTCGCGCAGCCCGAGCGCCCACCAGCCGCCGTCCTCGGCGAAGCCCAGTGCCGCATCGGATTCCTTGCGCAGCAAGGGAATCATCGCGCTCTCCAATAGGCTGGGCGTGACCTGCGGGGTGTCCATGCCAATCTGCAACACCGGTACCCCGGGGTACGCGGCGACGGTGTCTGCGTGGGCGTTGGCGAGCCGCTCACCGAAATCTCCACCACGCTGGGCGATGACCGTGACCTCGCTCAGCGCCTCGGCGATCTCCGTGCCCCGGGCGGCATCGCCGAGGTCACCGGTCATCGCCACCATCGGCACGGCACCGGCGGTCGCACGGACCGCGGCGAGCGTGTCGAGCAACGCGGCCGCGGCGATTTCGGCCGCCTGGGCCGCGGTGGCCGGGGGACACAGGCGGGTCTTCGCAAACCCGGGCACGGGCGCTTTCGCCACCACCAGCAGGCAGAACCGGGCGGTCATCGGGCCAGCACCCGCCCGAAGTCCCGGACCGCACGCAGCGTGCCCCGCACCGAGCCGGACACCTTCGACTTCGTCCCGGCGGCCCGCTCGCCGTAGCTGACGTCGAACTCGCGCACGTGCCAACCAGCACGCTGGGCCTTGACCAGCAGTTCGAGCGGATACCCGAAAGCGCGGTCGACGACGTCGAGATCGAGTAGCGCCTGCCGTCGCGCGGCCCGCAGCGGCGCGATGTCGTGTACCGGCAGACCCCGGCTCCGCAACAGCAGCGACAGCGCCACGTTGCCCGCCCGCGCATGCCATGGCCACGCCCGGGAGCTGGTCGGCACTCGTCTGCCGACAGCGAGATCCGTACCCGAGCGCACCGCCTCGACCAATCGCGGCAGGTCGGCCAGATCGAGCGAACCGTCCGCGTCGGCGAAACACACGATGTCCGCCGTGGCGCACTCCAAGCCCGTGTGCACGGCCGCGCCGTAACCTCGCCGAGGTTCGTGGACGACCTTCGCACCGCATGCGGCGGCGATCTCGGGCGATCCGTCCGCCGAACCGTTGTCGATGACAATGGCCCGGTACCCCGGCGGCAGCCCGCGCAGGACAGCGGGGAGCGCCCCGGCCTCGTCCAGGCACGGGAGTACGACATCCACCTCGAATTCCCTCACGGCTCGTACGGTAAGTCCGGGATGGACGGTGTGAAATCCTTGCGCTGCTTACCAAAATGTGACGGCGGGCGAATTCTTACCGACCGGTGACGGATCGCCGCGAGACCCGGTGGACAGCGGGGCACGGGGCTAAGGTGCCGGTGATGAGCGAGTCGATTCCGGCTGCCCAGGTCGCCGACGCGCCGGGCCCGCCCGCGCCTGTCCGAACCCGCCGGTTCCCCCGCGCCGACCTGATCGCCGTCGGCGCGGCCCTCCTGGTGATCGCCGCGGCCACCGTGGTGGGGCTGTACTACAACCGGCCGGGTTCCGGAGTGGTCATCTACGCCCAGGCACCGCCGCTGTTCGCGGTCTGGCTGCCGCACCTCGGCCCGGGCTCGGTCTTCGCCGTGCTGATCGCCTTCGCCGTCGTGGCCTGGGGACCGGCGCTCGCTGCCCGGCTGCCGTGGCGCCGCGCACTCGCCGCCGGGTATCTCACGTCGCTGGGCTGGACGTTCTCGCTCGCCATGGTCGACGGCTGGACGCGCGGATTCACCGGCCGCCTCACGACACCGGACGAATACCTGCACGAGGTACCCGGGATCACCGACATCCCGCGCATGCTGAGGGAATTCTCCTCGCGCATTCTCGACTTCCAGCCGAATTCCTGGACAACCCACGTCTCGGGGCATCCGCCAGGGGCCACCCTCGTGTTCGTCTGGCTCGGCCGGCTCGGCCTGCACGGCGGCGCCTGGGCCTCGACGCTCGTCGTCCTCGTGGGCGGTCTCGTCGCGGTCGCCGTACCCGCCACCGTGTCGCTGCTCGGACGTCCCGACGCTGCTCGCGCGATATTGCCGTTCGCCGTGCTGGGCCCGGCCGCGGTGTGGATGGGCGTCTCCGCCGACGGCCTCTTCGCCGGAGTCACCGCGACCGGCGTCGCACTGCTCGCGCTCGCGGCAGCCGGATTCGCGCAGGGCCGCCGCTACGCCGCGCCGGTGGCCCTCGCGGCCGGAGTGCTGCTCGGGTTCGGGATCTTCCTGTCCTACGGCCTGGTGCTGCTGGGGCTGGTGGCCCTCGTGGTGACCGTGCTGGGCAGGCAATGGGTCGCGGCCGCGCTCGCCCTGGCTACGGCGCTGGGTGTCGTCGCGGCCTTCGCCGTCGCCGGTTTCTGGTGGCTGGACGGATATCACCTGGTCGTCGAGCGGTACTACCAGGGCATCGCCACGCTGCGGCCGTATTCGTACTGGGTGTGGGCCGACCTCGCCGCGGTGGCCGTCGCCGCGGGACCCGCCCTCATCGCCGCCGCCCGGCGCGGTGTCACCGAGGTGTTCCTGCCGAAACCGCGATGGTCCCGGCTGCGTGACCCGGTGCTGCTGATCGGGCTCGCCGCACTGCTCACGATCGTGGCGGCGGATGTCTCCGGCCTGTCGAAGGCGGAGGTCGAACGGATCTGGCTACCGTTCGTGGCGTGGGTGCTGCTGCTGACCGCGTTGCTGCCGCTCCCGGCCCGCCGCTGGTGGCTGGCCGGGCAGGCGGTGACTGCGCTGGCGGTCAACCATCTGCTGCTGACGAGCTGGTGAGGGGACACCGATGACCGAACAGCCCGGCCGGGTGCTCGTGGTGGACGACGACGAGACCGTCCGCGACGTCGTCCGGCGCTACCTCGAAGTCGCCGGCTTCACCGTCGACATGGCGGGCGACGGCGCCGAGGGGCTGGCGAAGTTCGCGAGCCAGGAGCCGGACCTGGTCGTGCTCGACGTCATGATGCCCGGCGTCAACGGGCTCGAGGTGTGCCGCAGGCTCCGGCAGCTGAGCCAGGTGCCGATCGTCATGCTCACCGCGCTCGGCGAGGAGGAGAACCGGATCGCCGGTCTCCAGCTCGGCGCCGACGACTACGTCACGAAACCCTTCAGCCCCAAGGAACTCGCGTTGCGGGTGGCGTCCGTGTTGCGCCGCGCGCGGATGCCGCTGCCGCAGCCCGCCGCCGCGGAACTCGCCGACGGGAACCTCCGGCTGCAGATGTCCGCCCGGCACGCCACCCTTGACGGAGCCGAACTCCCGCTGACCACCCGTGAGTTCGACCTGCTCGCGTTCTTCCTCGCCCATCCCGGCGTCGCCTTCTCCCGGGCCGACCTGCTGGAGAAGGTGTGGGGCTGGGACTTCGGCGATCAGTCCACTGTGACCGTCCACGTGCGACGGTTGCGGGAGAAGATCGAACGGGACCCGGCGAAACCCGCCCGCGTGGCGACGGTGTGGGGCGTCGGCTACCGCTACGACCGGATACAGCCATGATCGAACCCAGCGAGTCCTTCGGCGCCATGCTGGCGCATGTCTGGCACATCCTGCCGGTCGCGCTGCTGTTCTCGCTGCCGGTCGCGGTGCTCGGCGGCGTCGTGCTCTATGTGCTGCGCCGAGGCTCGCTCGCCAGCGCCCTGACCGTGCTCGTGCTGATCCCGGTCCTCGCCACCCTCGTCGGGGTACTCGGCGTCAGTGGGTTCATGTTCACCCCGGCGCTGACCACGATGGCGCTGGTGTGCCTGCTCGTCGCACTGATCACCGTGCCCGCCGCGATCGTGCTCGGCCGGGCGATCGCACGGCGCAGCGTCTGGGAACGGGAGGCCCGCGACCGGGAACGGGCCGCCGAGGCCTCGCGCCGCGAACTTGTCGCGTGGATCAGCCACGACCTGCGCAGCCCCCTGGCGGGGATCCAGGCGATGGCCGAGGCACTCGCGGACGGAGTCGTGTCCGAGCCCGCCGAGGTGACCGAGTACGCCCAGCGCATCGCCGGCGAGACCACCCGGCTGTCCGGCATGGTCGGCGACCTGTTCGAACTGTCCCGGATCACCGCGGGTGCCTTGCGGCTGACCATGTCCTCCGTGCCGCTGCGGGATGTCGTGAGCGACGCGGTCGCCGCGCAAGCGCCGGTGGCCCAACGCAAACGCGTGCGGGTGCTGGAAAACGCCGACGCCTGGCCGGTGGTCTCCGGCAGCGACCCCGAACTGGCGCGGATCGTGCGGAACCTGGTGTCCAACGCGATCCGGCACACCCCGCCGGACGGCACGGTCGCGGTGCAGCTCGGCGTGGACGGCACCGACGCGCTGCTCGCCGTCGACGACTCCTGCGGCGGTATCCCCGAGGACGAGATCGGCCGCGTCTTCGACGTCGCCTTCCGCGGAACCAGGGCGCGGACACCGGAACGTGGTGGCGAGGCCGGTGGCGGGCTCGGTCTCGCGATCGCCAAAGGCCTCGTCGAGGCACATCACGGCCGGATCGGTGTGCTCAACCACGGCCCCGGCTGCCGGTTCGAAGTCCGCCTGCCGCTGGCCACACCCTGAGTTCGCCGCCGGGCCGGAGCGTGCCCGTGTTCCGGTCACGGGAGCGCGGCGAGATTTCCGTGCTCGCTCGCAGAACGTGTGGCCAGTGATCCGCGCGGCGCTGCGCATGGCCTCGATCCGCGCCGCAGGCTGCACAGACCGCTGACGGGATACACGGCCGAATCGGATCCACCTCTCCGAGGGCAGTCCTTGTCGCTACGGACGAAGTTGCCGCCGTTGGCCGAGTACCGCGCCTGCGGCGAGCGATACCGGCGGTGCCGCCGACTCGAAGCCCCCGGCTGCCGGGGCGCCCTCGGATACTCCGCCGGACCGAACGGGCCGTTGGCTCCAACCCGGCTCCGTCGCGCCGGGCGCCTTCGCCCTGCCCACTCGCTTCCGGTTTTCCGCTTAGCGCAACGGGGATCGCGGGGGATCGGCCATTCGGCCGATGTAGACGCACGTTCCGGCGAGGTTGCCCACCGGCTGGCCGGAATGCACCGGCTCTTCGGACGATACCCCCGGCCCCCATCCTGAATAGCTTCGGACTGCTCGCGTTTCCGGCGGAGGTGGACCGTTGCTGAAGCAGTTCGCACAGATGAAGGTGCTCGTGGTGATCGCCGCGCTCGTCGTGGTGGGAGGTCTGTGCGCCACGATCGCCCTCATCGGCGGATCCGGAAGCGAGGACTGGCACACCGGGTGCGGCTCGGCTCCGGCCGAGACGGCGGGCGAGCACGCGAGTGCCATCGCCGAAGCCAGGGAAGCGTTGCTGAGCAAGGGAAACGATCCCCGTCTCGAGATCGAGGTCGTCGATCTGGACGCGTGCGCGGTGGAGCTGAGCTGGAAAGCCGATCAGGCGCAGCCCACCGCGTCCGTGGTGAAACTGCTCATCGCGCTGGACCTGATGGACAGTTCCGGGGTGCCCTCGGGCAGCACGGCAACGGCCGTCCAAGACATGCTCGCGGCCAGCGACGATCGCGTCGCCAGCAGCCTGTGGCAACAGCACGGCGGGCCCGCGATCGTCCGGCGGCAGGCCGAGAAGCTGGGGCTCGCGCACACCTCGCCCCCCGACGACGCCGGCCAATGGGGCTCCACCCAGATGTCGCCCGCTGACGTCATCACGGTCTACCGGCACATCACCGCGAAGCTGCCCGAAGAGGAACGCGACTTCGTCACCGAGGCGATGGAAAGCGCCCCGCGCAGCGCCGCCGATGGCTTCGACCAGCACTTCGGGATCCCGCGCGCGTTCCCGGGCTCGGAGTGGGCGGTGAAGCAGGGCTGGGGCACCTCCGGTGGCCGGCGGGTGCTCAACACCACGGGCCTGGTCCGAACCGCGTCCCGGACCTTCGCCGTCGTGGTGATGGGCTCCTGGAACGAAACCATCGACTGGACCACCGCGACCACGGCGCTCACCACCGCCACCGGCGTGCTGAAGGGCTCACTCACCGCGAGTGGCGGCTGGAAGCTCAGCTAGTCACACCCAGAGCCGCTCCCGCCAGATCAGTCCACTATGGACCAGGTGGCCGCTGGTGCCGGGGGTTCACCGGACACCAGCCACCGCCGCTACGACCCGTCAACCGCCCACCGGATCGCGGAGTTCGGCCGTGGCGAAGTCCGCGATGCCCTCCGCGAAGCCGGTTTCCGCGGTGAACCCGAGTAGCTCCTTGGCACGGGCCGGATTGGCTACGACGTGCCGGACGTCGGCGGGCCGCGCGCCGCCGACGACGCGGGGTGCCGGACCGGCGCACGCGCGGGCGAGCTCTTCGGCCAGCTCGCCGACGGTGTGTGGTTCGCCGGAGCACACGTTCAACGGCACGAGGTCGCCGGACGGGCCGTCGATGCGCAGGGCGAGCGCGTTCGCTCTGGCGACGTCGTGGACATGGACGAAGTCCCGCTGCTGCCCGCCGTCTTCGAGCACGGTCGGCGCTTCGCCGCGCAGCAGCGCCGAACGGAACAGCGACGCCACTCCGGCGTAGGGCGTGTTCTGCGGCATCCGCGGCCCGTACACGTTGTGATACCGCATCGCCCACACCGTGCCGCCGGTCTGCCGTGCCCACGCGGCCGCCAGGTGCTCCTGGGCCAGCTTGGTGGCCGCGTACGTGCTGCGGGGCGACAGCGGCGCGTCCTCGGGCACGAGCCGCCAGCCCAGCTCGGCGCCGCACCGGGGACACCTCGGCTCGAACCGTCCTTCGTCCACATCGGACTGGCGGCGTGGCGAAGGCGGGACGACACCGTGTTCCGGGCACGCGTACCGCCCTTCGCCGTAGACCACCATCGACGAGGCCAGCACCAGCTTCGTCACCCCGGCGGCATACATCCCGGCCAGCAGCACCGCCGTGCCGTAGTCGTTGTGCAGCGCGTACGACGGTGCGTCCGAGGGATCGACGCCGTGTCCGACCACCGCCGCCTGGTGACATACCGCGTCGACGCCGTCCAGCAGTTCGGCGACGATCTCGGTGTCGGTGACGTCACCCCGCAGGAAACGGTGCCGTCGTGTGTAGGCCGGTGGGGACGACGAGCCGTGAGCCGTGGACAGCAGCTTGTCCAGCACCACGACCTCGTCGCCCGAATCGGCCAGCAGGTCGGCGATGTGGGAGCCGATGAACCCGGCCCCGCCGGTGATGAGAACGCGCACACCCCCGACGCTAGGGGCACCGGGCGGCAGGAACCCGGCGGAAGCCGATCACGTCACGGAATCGTCAGAAACTCCCCGCACCGGCACGAGCCGGGCCGCCCGGAACCGGCTACGGTGGTCGCCATGGAACGGAGTGCACAACGGCTGGGCCGAGCCCTCGTGGTCATCGTGGACGACCGCGTCGCGCACGGCGAACACGAGGACAACACCGGCCCGCTGGTCACGGAGCTGCTCGAAGAAGCGGGTTTCATCGTCGACGGTGTCGTCGTGGTCGAGGCCGAGACCGCGGGCATTCGCAACGCGCTCAACACCGCCGTGATCGGCGGCGCCGACCTCGTGATCACCGTCGGCGGCACCGGGGTCTCACCCCGGGACCGCACCCCCGACGCCACGGCCGGCGTCCTCGACCGCCCCATCCCGGGCATCGGCGAAGCACTGCGCGCCTCCGGGCTCGCCGCGGGCGCCGTCGATGCCGGGATCTCGCGTGGTCTCGCCGGGGTCTCCGGCAGCACGCTCGTGGTCAACCTCGCCGGCTCCCGTGCCGCCGTCCGTGACGGCATGGCGACCCTGTCGTCACTCGTCCCGCACGTGATCGACGAACTCTCCGGCCTGGACTGACCGGCCCTCCCGGCGATTCATCTCTCTGGAGTTTTCAAGCTGCGGATGGGCCGCCGTGGCGGCGGTGGGACAATGGGGTCATGCCGGGCCGAGAACGCAAACCCCAGAGTCCCCGTGAGAAACGGCGGGTGGACGAGATCTTCGGGGACGTCCTGCCCGAGACGACGTCCGACGAGCGGGGCCCCGAGCCCGGCGGCCCGGACCCCGACTCGTGGTACCTGGAGAACCGCCCGCCCCATCACGACCGCTGACGCGGCCATCGGAGTCAGTTCCGGCCGTTCTGCTGCTGCGCGCGCAACAGGTCCCGGATTTCCTTCAGCAACTCGACGTCGGTCGGCTCGGCGGGCCCGGACTCCTGACCACGCTTGCGCCGCTCCTGCAGGTGCTTCACCGGCAGCACGATCGCGAAGTACACCACCGCGGCCACGAGCACGAAGTTGATCGCCGCGTTGATGACACCGCCGAAGTCCATGAACGTCGACTCGTTCGCGCCCAGGACCCGGAAGCCGAGGCCCTGCGCCGCGTCCGTGCCGCCGATCGCGTTGATCAACGGCTTGATCAGGCCGTTGGTGAACGCCGTGACGATCGAGGTGAAGGCCGCGCCGATGACCACCGCGACAGCGAGGTCGACGACGTTGCCGCGCATCAGGAAATCCTTGAAACCTTTGAGCACACTGACTCCTCAAGACCGGGGACGGTGACTCGACCGACCCGCTGACTCCGGGGGACGCCGTCACGCCACGAAGGGGTGCGGGCTAGCGGAGAGTAACTGTTACCGGTCGTTCCAGCGAAGTCGCCGCGACCTGTGTCGCGACCGCCGCCGGAAGGGTCAGCAGCACCAGCGGGCCCTTCTCCGGCGGGCCGATCCCGCGGACCCCACCGGCCTCCGCCCGGCCGACGGTCACCACCACGGCTTGGCTGGCCAGCACCGATGCCGGAGCGCCCGCTTCCGCGGCGGCCACGACGTCGACACGCCGGCCAGGACGGAGTAACTCGGCGACGCCCGCGTCGGCCAGTCGGACCGGCACCGTGGACGTCGTCGGATCACCCGTTCCGGGGATGCTCTCGCCCACCAAGCGGACGTCGGTGAGGGGCTCACCCGCCCGTGCCGGGCCGGCCAGCAGCCGTCCTTCGAGGACTCCGGGATCCCCGAGAGCGCCGGTGGGGCGGACGGGATCGGGCACCTCGGCCAGTTTGACGTCGGTGGCGTGCAGCACCGTGCCCGCAGGAAGATCGCGGACGGTGACGACGGTCGGCGTGCCGGGCGCGCCTCTCGCGGACGCCGGGAGCAGCAGCGCCAGTGACCCCGTGAGCAGCAGACCGGCGGCGAGCCAGCGGCGGAGCAACCGGGCCCGGCGCCCGCGCAGCCAACCCAGTACGGGCAGCCCGGCAAGAGCAGGCAGATGAGTGCGGAGCAGTGAGTGCATGGTGTCCCCCTCTGCGGATCGGTGCGGCGCGGTGCCGCATGAATCCGACGTTAGGGACGACGCGGGGTCCGGCGAAAGGGCCGGACCCGCGAGCTGTGGACAACTGGGGTGTTGTGGATAACCCAGGTCGTCAGGAGGCGGCCGCGGCCGTTTTCGTCGTACCCGAGGAGGAGGATGACGAGCTTGTGCTCGAGCTGCTGGAACCGCCCGAGTCGGACTTGGAGGAGTCGGACTTGGACTCCGGCTTCGAGCCCTCGCTCTTCGCCGGGGTGGCGGTCGTGCTCGACTTCGACGAGTCCCGCGAGTCCGTGCGGTAGAAGCCGCTGCCCTTGAAGACCACGCCGACCGAGCTGAAGACCTTGCGGAGCTGGCCGGAGCACTGCGGGCACACGGTCAGGCTGGGATCGGAAAACGACTGCACGGCCTCGAAGCGGTGGTCGCATTCCTTGCAGGCGTACTGGTAGGTCGGCACGGCTTGCTCCTTCACTGGCACTCGCTCTACAAGAGTGCTAACGCGATTGTGCGGCACAGCATTCCCCCAGCGCAATTCCCCTCCTGCTCCGTGCGGAGGGCGGGCTGGACACGCCACAGGTAGCGCTGCGGCTTTCACAGTTCTGTGAACCGGACCACACCACGTCCCGGCGTCAGCGCGCCGCGCATGCGGATGTCGTGATCCTGGCCGGGCAGCAGATCGACCAGCTCCTCGTCGCGGACCACGGCGAGCAGATCCGCGTCGGGGGCGAAAACCAGCGAACGGTCGTAGAACCCCGCGCCCCGGCCCAGCCGGACGCCCCGGCGATCGACGCCCAGCGCGGGCACCAGCACCAGGCCGGCCTCGCCGACCGCGTGCGCTCCCAGCTTCGGTCCCGACGGCTCCCTGACCCCGCGAAAATGGCCGTTGACCAGCGCATCCTCTCCGGTGTACTCGGCCCACTCCAACGGCCCCGGCGTCGGCGGGACGATGGGGAGAAGCACGCGCGCGCCGCCCGCGAGCAGCGCGTCGAGCAGTGCCACCGACCCCGGTTCGGTGCCGAACGGCAGGTACGCGCAGACGGTCCCGCGCGCCAGTGTCGCGGCCGTTTCGGCGAGCGCGGCGGCATCCGCGGCGTGCTGTTCGGGCGAGACGGCACCCCGCGCCCGGGTGAGCCGGGTACGCCACTCCGCCTTGCTCGGGTGCTCATTGCCCAGCCCCTGCATGGGACCAGGTTAGGCTTTGCGCCCATGACGGGCGCTACGACCTCGCAGACGTTCCAAACCGCCATCGTGCCTGCCGCGGGCCTCGGCACACGCTTCCTGCCGGCCACGAAAGCAGTGCCGAAAGAACTGCTCCCGGTGGTCGACACACCGGGCATCGAGCTGGTCGCGAGCGAAGCCGCCGCCGCGGGCGCGAAGCGCCTGGTGATCGTGACATCGCCCGGCAAGGAATCGGTCGTCAAGTACTTCGAGGACCAGCCGGAGCTGGAGAAGACGCTCGAGGCCAAGGGCAAGACCGAACTGCTGGAGAAGGTCCGCCGCGGGCCCGGCCTGCTCGACGTCGAGGTGGCGATCCAGGAGCAGGCGCTCGGACTGGGGCACGCCGTCGCGCAGGCAGAGCCGAATCTGACTCCGGAGGACGAAGCGGTCGCCGTCCTGCTGCCCGACGACCTCGTCCTGCCCACCGGCGTCCTCGACCGGATGTCCGCGGTCCGCGCCGAACACGGCGGCAGTGTGCTGTGCGCGTTCGACATCCCCAAGGAACAGATCTCCCCGTACGGCGTCTTCGACGTCACCGACACCGGCGACCCCGACGTCAAGCGGGTGCACGGCATGGTCGAGAAGCCGAAGCCCGAGGACGCGCCTTCGACGTTCGCCGCGGCCGGCCGCTACCTGCTGGACCGGGCGATCTTCGACGCGCTCAAGCGGATCACCCCGGGCTCCGGTGGCGAGCTGCAGCTGACCGACGCGGTCGCGCTGCTCATCGCCGAGGGGCACCCGGTACACATCGTCGTCCATCGCGGCGGCAGGCACGATCTGGGGAATCCGGGTGGTTTTCTGCGTGCCGCCGTCGATTTCGCGCTTGAAACCCCCGAGTACGGGCCATCGTTACGGGCGTGGCTGACCGAACGGATCGGGGAAGATCGCGCATGAGCGACGCTCGCGAGCGAATCGAGGCGATCGCATGACCGACTCCCTCGACGCACCGACCGAAGAGCCCGGCATGGCCGACGTGACGGAGATCCCGGCCGAGCCCGGCGAATTCCGCTCCGTCGACGCGCAGATCGCGCTGACCCTCGACGCCGCCGTGCGCCCGCGGCCGGTTCGGGTGGCGATCTCCGAGGCACAGGGCCTGCTGTGCGCGGAGGAAGTGATCGCCGAACACGCCCTGCCCGGATTCGACCAGGCCGCCGTCGACGGCTACGCGGTCCGCAGCGTCGACGTCAGCGCCGCCGGCCAGGAACCGGTCCAGCTGCCCGTCGTCGGCGAGATCGCCGCCGGATCCCGGCAGCCGCGTCGCCTCCAGCCCGGACAGGCGGTGCGGGTCGACACGGGCGCGCCGCTGCCGACGCTGGCCGACGCCGTCGTGCCCACCGCCTACACCGACGGACACCAGGCGAAGGTCACCGTGCACCGCTCGGTTCCCTCGGCGGCGTACGTGCGGCGGGCAGGCGAAGACGTCCAGATCGGCGACGTCGCGGTGCGCAACGGCGACACGATCGGCTCGGCCCAGGTCGGTCTGCTCGCCGCGGTCGGCAGGGCGAAGGTGCTGGTTTACCCGCGGCCCCGCGTGTCGATCGTCTCCGTTGGTGACGAGCTGGTCGACATCGACCGCACCCCGTCGGTCGGGCAGGTCTACGACGTCAACTCCTACGCGCTCGCCGCGGCCGCGCGGGACGCCGGAGCGGAAGTCAGCCGGGTCGGGATCGTGTCCAGCGATCCGAAGCGGCTGCGCGAGGTCGTCGAGGGCAGGCTCCTGATGTCCGAGATCGTCGTCGTCGCCGGGGGTGCCGGCGGCACCACCGGCGACGAGGTGCACGCCGCACTGTCGGACCTCGGGCGGATCGACACGACGCGGGTGGCGATGCACCCGGGCTCGGTGCAGGGCTTCGGACGGCTCGGGCCGGACTCGGTCCCGACGTTCCTCATCCCCGGCAATCCGATGAGCGCGCTCGTGGTGTTCGAGGTGCTGGTGCGGCCGCTGATCCGCGCGGCCCGCGGCACCCGCAACCCGCATCGCCGGGTCGTCGGGGCACGGCTGCTCTCGCCCGTGACGTCGACCAAGGGCAGGCGGGGTTTCCTGCGCGGTCAGCTGCTGCGGGACGAGGCCAACGGCGAGTACCTGGTGCAGCCGCTCGGCACGTCCGGCGCACATCTGCTCGCCTCGCTCGCGGAGGCGAACTGCCTGATCAACGTGGACGAGGATCTCACCGAGGTACCGGCGGGCGAACAGGTCAAGGTCACCTTCCTGGCACAGCGGGGGTAGCACGGCGGATGACCTCGCCCGTGTCCGGCGTGTCCTACCCGGTGGAAAGCAGGCATCCCGGCTGGCCCGCCCGGCTCGGACCGTTACGCGTCCCGGCGGGCGTCGTCACGGTGCGGCCGGTCCGGCTGCGGGACGCGGGCGAGTGGAGCCGGATCCGCCAGCGCGACCGCGAGCACCTGGAGCAGTGGGAACCCACCGGGATCGGGCCTTGGCCCGATCGCAACGCCTTCTGGTCGTGGCCGTCGCAGTGGGCCGCGTTGCGGTCGCTGGCGCGGCGCGGGCAGTGCCTGCCGTTCACGGTGACCGTCGACGGCCGGTTCGCCGGGCAGATCACTGTGGGTAACGTCATCCGCGCGTCGCTGCGGTCCGCGTGGATCGGGTACTGGGTGGCTTCGGACTTCGTCGGCGGGGGTGTCGCGACGGCCGCCGTGGCGCTCGTGACGGATCACTCTTTCGGGCTGGCCGGGCTGCATCGGCTGGAGGCGACCGTGCGCCCGGAGAACGGGCCCAGCCTGCGCGTTCTGACCAAGGCGGGGTACCGGCGGGAAGGCCTTTTCGAGCGCTATCTCGACGTCGCCGGTGGCTGGCGGGACCACTACTGTTACGCCATCACCCAGGAGGAAACCGGCGACGGCCTGGTGCCCCGGCTCATCGCATCCGGACGTGCCGAACAGGCGTGATGGCGATTACTCGTCCGGCTCCGCAACGGCGTTACCACATTCCGTGAGTTTCACCTAATCCGGTGATGCATTTCCGTGATCGAACCCGGCGAGCCTCCGCCCGTTCTGTTACTCCTGTGGCTAGCGTGACTTCAGGACAGGAAGAGTCGGGGGAGGTGACGGGAGATGCCCAGCTCCGTGATCATCGTCGCGCTCGCCGCGGCATGGCTCGTCGTACTCGTGCCCATGGTCGCCCGCAAGCGCCAGCAGGTCGCGCGGACGGCCGACTCCGCGCTCGCCGCGCGAGTGGTGCGGAGCGGGAGCGCACGCAACGAAGGACAGGAGGAGTTCGCCATGTCCGACAGCGCGAAGCCGACGGTCGAGGATGACCTCGCCGAGCTCGAAGCCGAACTCGACGCGGACCTCGAGGACGAGGAACCGGAACCCGACCCCCTGCCGCAACCGTCACGCGCGCCACGCGCCGAGTCCGAACGGCACGGCTACCGCCCCGGCCGGGGCGGCTTCGACCCCGAAGCCGCGGAGATCGCGGCCCGCGCCAAGTACGCCTTCCGGCAGCGCGTCGTCGTCATCCTGCTCATCGTCGCCGTGGCCACCGCCGCCGTCGCCGGCTTCCTCATCCCGCTCGTCTGGTGGGCCCACGCCGCCGCCGACGTCGTCCTCGTCGGCTACCTGGGCTATCTCCGCCGCCAGGTGCGCATCGAGAACGAGATCCGGCAGCGCCGCATGGCGCGCTTCAACAACACCCGCGCGCCCCGGCGTCCGATGGCCCCCGAGGCCGACGAGGAGCCTGTAGTAGACGATGTAGAGGACGTCGAGGTCGTCGCCCCCGTCCGGCGCGAGATCGTCGAACGCAAGCCGTCGCCGATGCTCCGCGCCCGCAGGCAGGCCGTCGTCGTGGACCTCGACGACGAGGACCCCGCCTTCGTGGACCTCGACGAGCCGGGGACCAGGCCCTTCCGGCGGGCCGCCGGAGAGTGACCCCCCGGTGCAAGGGGCTCCATGAGCTGCTGATAGGCTCATGGAGCTTCAAACAAGGGGCTGTAGCGCAGTTGGTAGCGCGTCTCGTTCGCATCGAGAAGGTCAGGGGTTCGATTCCCCTCAGCTCCACTCCGTTCGCGGGAGAGCCCTGTTTGCCGAAAGCGCAATAGGGCTCTCTTCGTAGTGTCTCTTGGGGTCGAACCCCCAAACCCCCGCCAAGGGGCTTCGCCCCCTGGACCCCCAGCCGTGGTCACCTTGTTCGAGTAAGGTCCCGTAACGTCCACGCATAGCTGGCGAGTGCTCGCGGAGAGCGCTCGCCATTTGCGTTTCGCGTGTCTGGTGGGGGTGCAACCTGCACACCCTGTTCGGGGCAAGGCCCGGACCCCCAGGCTGTGGTTGCGTTCAGCGGGTTGGGGTCGCGTAGGCGCCCCTCGGTCGAGGACCGTCAGCTCTGTGACCTGATTCCCAGCAAAGTCTGTTCGATGAATCCGGGCACATCGTTGCCTTCGTCGATCAGGTAGAAATGCCCACCTGGGTAGACGCGTGTCGCGAATGACGCGGTCGTGTAAGCCTGCCATCCCTCCATGGTGGCCAACGGTGCCCGCCAGTCCGACTGTCCGACCAGCGCGACGATAGGTATCTCCAACAGGGGAGCGCGTGTGATGCGATGGCTCTCCCAGAGGCGGAAGTCGGCGAGAACAGGGGGTAGCAGTTCGGCGACCGCCTCGTCGTCCTCGATCAGTTCGGTGTCGAAGCCGCCCAAGCTCAGGATGGCCGTGCGGAATTCCGCCTCCGGAAGATCATGCAGTTTCGGTCCGCCCCAGATCACGTCCGGTGAGGACTGTGCTGACACGAACAAGCGTGCCGGACACGGCCCGCCCTGCGCCTGCAGTTCCCTGGCCACCTCGAACGCCAGCAACGAGCCGCTCGAGTGGCCGAAAAAGGAAAACGACCCGTTCAGCACCGACCGCAGAGCATCGATCAGCGTCCGCACCAGCGGGTCCACAGCAGTGACCGGGTCTTCGGCGATCCGATTCTGACGGCCGGGCAACTGCACGGCGGCCAACTCGATCTCCCGAGGCAACCGCCGTGCCCAACTCGCGTACGCGTTCGCACCTCCACCCGCGTGCGGAAAACAAATCAGCCGGTGCTGGGCCTCGTCCCGGCGAGCTCGCCAGAGATACGGACTCTCGACGACCAGCCGGTCGTTGTGGTGCCGTTTTCGTGTGTGCACGACCCCTCGCAATTCAGATCCGGTCTGTCTCACCGATCACCGCGTCGGTGATGGCGACCTGTTGTTCGTTCACCGCCGCGCCGCCGGCCAGCTCGGCGATCGTCTGTTGCCTGAACAAGTTCTTGGCGGAGATCGATATCCCGGCCTTCTTCGCCTTGGCGACGATCTTTATGCCGAGGACCGAATCGCCGCCCAGCTCGTAGAAGTTGTCGGTGACACCGATGTTTTCGATATGGAGTACTTCGGACCAGATCTCCGCGAGTACGCGCTCGTGGTCCGTCCGGGGCGGAACATAGCCGCCCCGATCCTCGACAGGGGTGTCGGCCCGGTGATCCGGAGGCGGCAGCGCCGCACGGTCGACCTTGCCGCTCGGGCTGAGCGGGAAGTCGGTGAGCGACATGATGATGGCCGGCACCATGAACTCCGGCAACCTTTCGCTGGCGAAATCCCGCAACCGCGCGGGCTCGGGCGCCCGTCCGGGTACATGGCGAACGTAGGCGACGAGGCGTTTGTGCTCGTCATCGTCGCGGCACACGACGGCCGCGTCCTCGACGTCCGGATGTTGTTGCAGCACGAGCTCGATCTCGCCCGGCTCGATCCGGTATCCGCGGATCTTGACCTGGCGGTCGGCCCTGCCGACGAATTTGAGCGTGCCCTCCGGAGACCATCGCACGAGGTCCCCGGTCCGGTACATCCGGTCGCCCGGCGTGTCGCCGAAAGGGTCCGGCAGAAACCTTTCCGCTGTGAGGCCGGGCCGGCTGAGGTAGCCGCGGGCCACACCGGGTCCACCGATGAACAGCTCGCCGACTACGCCGATCGGTACCGGATGGAGCCGCTGGTCGAGCACATAAGCCGTCGTGTTCGCGATGGGGCGGCCGATGGGCACCGTGGTGTGATCATCGGCCTCGTCGATCAGATGCCAGGTGGCGAGCGTGGTCGTCTCGGTGGGCCCGTAGCCGTGCAGCAGCCGCTGAGGCGGCCGGCTCGCGAGTAACTGCGACACGCGGTGTGGGTTGACGGTCTCGCCGCCGAAGAGCAACTGGCGCAGTGTGTGAAAGGCACCGGGGTCCGCGGCCACCACCTGGTTGAACACCGCGGTCGTGAGGATCAATGTGGTGACCTGACGCTGAACCAGCGTCCTGATAAGCGTGACCGGATCGAGGATCGTGTCCTTGGCGAGGACCACTATCCGGGCTCCGACGACCAGGGGCGCCCAGATCTCGAAGGTCACCGCGTCGAAGGTCGCCGCGGCCCCCTGACCCACGATGTCGTCCGTGCGCAACGGGATGAAGTCGGCGTTGCTGACCAGCCGGACTATCGACCGGTGCTCGACGACGACTCCCTTTGGCAGGCCGGTCGAACCCGAGGTGTAGATCACGTATGCCGCGTCGCGCGGAGCGACGGGTACGCCGGGTGGCTCGGCCGGTTGCGTGGACAGGGCCTGCCGTTGCTCGTCCAGCAGGAGATATCGGACGGCGGTGTCCGGTAGGTTCGCGATCAGCCGCCTTTCGGTCAGGCATATCGTCGGCTCCGCGTCGGCGAGCATGAAACTCAGCCGCTCGGCCGGATATTCGTGGTCCAGCGGGAGATAGGCGCAGCCGGCGCGAAGAGTGGCTAGCAACGCGGTGATCAGTGCGATGCCGCGCGGCAGGCACACCGCGATCACCGATCCCGGGCGAACTCCGGCCGAAACCAGCAGATTGGCCAGCCGGTTCGCTCGGGCGTCCAGTTGCGCGTAGGTCACCGTGTCGCTGCCGTCCACGACGGCGACCGCGGTCGGCCGCAGATGTGCCTGCTCGCCGACCAACTCGTGAACGCCCCGCCACGCGGGCAGCTCCACCTTGTTGACCGCCCAGTCGGCGAGCACGACGTGGTGCTCTTCCTCGTCGATCAAGGGGAGATCACCCACCGGCAGGGAGGGATCCCGCACGGCGGCGTCCAGCAACACCGACACGTGTCGAGCGAGTCGCCGTACGGTGGCCGAGTCGAACAGTGTTGCGTCGTAGCGCAGCGAACCCGCCAATTCTCCGGTTTCGGTCTGGCAGAAGTCTATGGCGATGTCGTACGACTGAGATGCGCTCGGTGTCCGTACTTCGCGCACGCTCATGCCACCCGGCTCGGTGCCTGGGCGGGGCGTCTTCCGAAGGGTCACCATCACCTGCACGGGAGGGCGGTCGTCGTCCCGGGACGCTTCCAAGGCGTTCACCACACGCTGGAACGGCACATCGCCGTGCGCCAGTGCGTCTCGGATCGTCGTGACGTTCTGAGCGAGGAGCTGCGCGAACGGCATGCCCGGCTGGACGGTGGCGCGCAGGAGGAGGAAATTCGTGAATTGGCCGATCACGCCCTCGAGCCCTGGCAAGTCGCGACCGGCCGCCACCGTTCCCAGAGCGACGTCACGTTGCCGACAGTAGCGGGAGAAGATCACCTGACATACCGTGAACAGCCCCGCGAACAGCGTACCCCCACTGACGCCGGCCAACTCGGCCATTCCGTTGACGACCGCGGCCGGAATTCGGAATTGGTGCGGAGTACCGGCCTTGCGGGATCCGCCTGACCGAGCGCGATCCATCGGCAGGTTCAGGACGGGGAGGTCGGCGAGCTGTGCGAGCCAATAGTCCAGTTGTGCGGCGAGGTCGTCTTCGGTGAGGCGTTCGCGTTGCCGGCGAACATAGTCGGCATACCGCATCGGAAGCTCGGCCGTCCGCGCCGGTTCCTTCGCCAGGGCTGCCGCGTAGAGTGCGCTCAGCTCTGCGGCGATGATCTCCTTTGAAGGCTCATCGACGACGATGGCGTGCGCGCACAGCGCCAGCACGTGCTCCGTTCCGCTCAGCCGGAAGAGCGTCGTTCGCAACATCGGGCCAGAGCCGAGATCGAAGGGGATCCGGCTCGACGCACGTATGCGCGTGTCCAACTGGGACTCGTATGCTGCCCTGGGCATCGGCTCCAGGTCGACGAAGTCGACATGGACCGCGTCTACCGGCCACACCGTTTGGTGTGGGCTACCGGCGACCTCGGCGAAAGTCGCGCGCAGTATCTCGTGCCTGGCCACCAATTGCCGGACCGTTTCCTGCAACGCCGTCCGGTCAAGTTCGCCGTCCAGCCGGAACGTGAATGTGGAGTTGTATCGCACCTCTTCCGGATCGCGTTCATACAGGCGCCAAAGTTCCTCCTGGCCGAACGCCAACGGGAACGACTCGGCATCGATACCGAGCGACCCGTCAGGCCCGGGTGTTCCGTCGGGCACCTCATCATCTCCTTTTCGTCCGTGTCTCGCCTGATGCTGGATGACGGTATTGGCCTGACGGTAGCCGTGACACGCAATGGAAATCCTCGCCGGATCAGCCTTTGTCACGGCTGTCGACTGGCTTGTCCCGGTGACGGGACATCGTGCTACGCATGCGTTATACCGGTCTGGCCGCCATGGAATCCGAGCGCGTCGGTGTCGTCGTCAACAGTGGCCGGCACCGCGCAAACGGAGGGAGGTCGAGCCCACCGCGGTCACGCGGAGTGCTCGGCATTGTCGACCAGCCCGTGTTGTCGTCACCCAGGTTGCGGTGGACTGTCACGGACAGTGGTGGTAAGACGGACAGTACGGTAGTGCGGCCGCACGTGCGGGCGTGCTTCAGTGCAAGCGACCGGTGTCCGGTTGACAGGACATTCCGGGGCGGTGGGGCGACTGGGTGGGTCACGGGTCATCTCCGATCGGTGACCCATGTTTCCACGAAGGGGGCGTGGTCTTGGACGGTCAATGATCATTTGCGGGGCGCCCGCTTCTCCGGATGCTCGCGGTCGGCCATCCGATATCGTCGCACCGCATGTTCTTCCGTCGCTCGTGATTGCCGCTCACTTGAGCCTGGAGCGAAGACCCTGTTCTCCGGGGTCGCCTGCCACTTCCGCGACAAATCAACCCGAATCCACAAAACAGTAAATTTCCGACACCTGCTCGGGGAGGTCGATCGTCTTGGTCTAGCGTGTTGCCGGTGATATATTACTTTTCGAAAAGCGGGGTAGCTATTTGTTGGAAATTAAATAGCTACTTGTTCATGGGGGTCGTGGGGGCTGGAGCCGGGTAAATCGGGACGGCGTCATAGCTGTCGATGGGGAGACTATCTATGGAAACTCGTGCACCCGAGATGTATGACGTGGTTGGCGTCGGGTTCGGCCCGGCCAGCCTCTCTCTGGCGGCGGCGCTGGTGGAATCTCAGGATGATCTCTCCGGAAAACGGCTCACTGCTGCTTTTTTCGAGCGGCAGAACACGTTCGGCTGGCATCGGGATATGGTGCTTCCATTGGCGAAGATGCAGGTCTCGTTTCTCAAGGATCTTGCCACTTTTCGCAACCCGTCCTCGTCATTCAGTTTTGTTTCCTACCTCCATTCCATGGGGCGGCTGGCCGAGTTCGTGAACAATCAGGACTTCTTTCCGACTCGGCGCGAATTTCATGACTACCTGGAGTGGGGCGCGGCCAGGGTGGCCAGCTATGTAACCTATGGCGCGCACGTCACCGGCATCGATTTCGTCGCCGACGGCCCTTGCGCGGGTGCACTCGCGGTCACCGTCAAGCGTGCGAACCAGGCTATACGGACAGTGTATGCGCATAACGTAGTGATATCCACTGGCCTTGAGGCGAGAATGCCTTCGGGTATCGACCGCGACGACCATGTCTGGCACAGCTCGGAGTTCCTCGGCAGATTCGAGAACGCCGATCGGGGACGACTCGGGCGCGTTGCCGTCGCGGGCGCTGGGCAGAGCGCGGCCGAGATCGCCAGGTTCCTTTACGACTCCCTGCCGGAGGCCAGTGTTTTCGCGATCATCCCGTCGTACGGCTACTCCATCGCTGACGACACGCCGTTCGCCAACGAGGTCTTCGGCGCTGACGCGGTCGACGACCAATACTTCGGATCGGGCGAGTCGCGCGAGGCGTTCTGGCGCTATCACCGCAACACGAACTACTCGGTCGTCGACGCGGAGGTGATCAGCGACCTCTATCGGCGGATGTACGAGGACAAGTTGCTCAAGGCCGACAGGTTGAACTTTCTTAAGCTTTCCCGGGTAAGCGGTGTTCGCCGGGTCGGTGACCAGACACGGTTGAGCATCGAGTCGCTCCGTCAGGGCACCCCCGGCGAACTCGACGTGGACGTCCTGGTGTGCGCCACCGGCTACAACCCCATGCAGCCCGCGGGACTGCTGGGCGAGATCGACCCGTACATCTTCCGGGACGAAGCGAAACGTTACCGCGTTGAGCGGGACTACCGGCTGGTCACGAATCTCGACCTGCCCGGTGGTATCTACCTGCAGGGCGGTACGGAGCACGCACACGGACTGGTGTCGTCACTGCTGTCGAACATCGCGGTGCGCAGCGGCGAGATCGTCGAATCCATCCTGAGTCGCCGTACCCGGTGGGAAATCGATTACACGGCGGCCGTCAACGTCCTTCCGACGAGCTGACCGACCAGGACAGCTTCGCCAAAAGATTGGAGAACCGTGAGCAGCACCAACCCCTTCGACGACGAGGATGGCCGGTTCTACGTGGTGGTCAACGACGAGAACCAGCATTCATTGTGGCCTACGTTCGCGCCGGTCCCGAAGGGCTGGCGGACCGTGTTCGGCGAGGACTCCAGGCAGCGGTGCCTCGAGTACGTCGAGGAGAACTGGACGGACCTGCGTCCGCAGAGCCTGCAGGAGGCGATGGCTGGGGACGCGCGCGGCGAAGGCATACGCGAGTGAACATCTGGAGATAGCGCATCGAAAGAAATGGGGGAAGCGCGTTGGGTTCAATACGCATGGTGGCGGGAGTTGGTCGTACAGAACCTGATCAGAACAGAAATTCACACCATCCGGGAAAGGCGGCGGCCGGCGACAAGGTGCTCGCCACCGGGGTCGGGCTTCGGATCCCCACGGACCTGAGCTTCGAGGAATGGACACTGGCCGGTAAACGGTTGTCCGGCCTGATGGATGCCTCGGCGTGGTGGCTCGGCGACTGGTTGGTGTTCGGCAAGAAGTACTACTCCGATAGTTATCAGAGGGTCATTCGTACGGTCGGCCTCAGATACCAGACATTGCGCAACTACGCGTGGGTGGCACGCCGCTTTGAGATTGCCAGGCGTCGGTCCGCGCTGACCTTCCAGCACCACGCGGAAGTGGCCTCTCTTCCTTTCGTGGAGCAGGAGCGATTGCTTGACTGCGCGGAGCAGGAAGCATGGACTACCAAACAGTTGCGCATCGCGATCAGGGCCAGCCGTGTCGTGGACAGTGAGACGCAGGCCCCGGCGAGAAAGCAGTCGCACATCAAGGTGCCCGACGACCATGTCGACGTCTGGCGCAAGGCAGCGGATGCCGCGGGCACGAACTTTGATCACTGGGTACGAGAGACCCTGGATCAAGCTGCGGAAGAAGCACTTAACGTCGACTATGATTTCGGAATTTGACGGTATGTCTTTCAAGTCGGTCGAGCAAGTAGAGGGGCACGTTTGGGTGTCGGAAGTCTATTCCGCAGAACGGTGTCACGCTTCGGGAATTGCCATACGGTGTCGTGTGCGGGAAAGATGGGTGTGCTCGATCGTACGAAAAGTGGAATCAGCGTCGAATCGCTGAACGCACCCCACGGGACGCCGGAATCGGCGCCTCGTGGTGTTCGCCCTGCTCGTGCGGAATGCCGTATCCGCACGAGCAGGTGCACGGTGTCATCCTGGTCGAGCCCGAGGAGGTATGCCGTCGCGGTGATGAACCCGCATCGATCCGGCCGTCGCCGCCCAGGCCGTTGGCTCGGACGTCCGGGGGCCCGCCAAGGGCCGTCACCGCGCGGCGGCCGCACGATTCGGGCGACCGGATCACCGAGCTGATCGGGACGAGGAGCCCATAGCGCGTCGCGGGTGTCGGTGGCGCTCGCTGAACAGAATCGCCGAGTGCCTCGTCCACGCAGGGGCGAAGGCCGACCCGTTCAGCATATTCACGGTCACTGGAACGGTGAACTGACTGCCCGGGCGGCCTGACTGTCTGTACACGCCGCCGCGTGCCGAACCGCGCTGCGCGCACTCCGCCATCCTCGCCGACTTGATCCGTGACTATCCCGCGAGCGTCAGCCTCGCGGGTCGCCTGCTCGGTCCAGTCTCCGCGGCGCCGCGTCTGTCCTGAGCGTCTTTTGGCAGGTCGGCTCGTCTCGCTCCGCGGCGTTCTCCTTGGCCGTCCAGGCGGCGTGTTCCTCGGGCGTCCACGGCCGGAACGGGCCATCGGGCCGCGCGTCGGCTTGCGGCGCCGGGATTCCGAGCTTGCCGCACATCCAACGCTGGAAGTCGAGATGGTACGAGACGACAGCGCCGCCATGGCCGTGCGGACGATCCCATCTGGCGAGGAGTGAGTCGCCGAAGTGGAACTCGTCGCGGGCCGTTCCCCGACGATAGCGGATCACCGGATGCAGGAAAGCTGTGCAATCGGGGTGATTCGGGTCGGATGGCCCGAGGAATTGGACGGCGGATTCCGAGTAGTGGTGGAACCCGAACTCGAGTGTCAGAGTGAAGACGTGATCTTCGCCGAAGTCCATCCGATCGGCGTGTGCGAGCGGGAGTTCCTGCATGATCGTGAGGCGGCCGTCGCCGGCGACAGTGATGACGTCACAGAGGGTTCCGAACAACTGGAACAGCGCGGCCGTCACGCTCACGCGCTCGTAGAGGTAATCTGCGAATGTGTCCCACGCGAACGGTTCGATGATCTTCCTGGGGTAAGGAACACCTTCGTACCGCTCCTCGAGCAGGCGTGAAAGCACCTGAACGTTGTACCGGTAACCATGAATGAATCCCGAGGCTGACTTCTTGTCGTTCCCGTTCATGGCAGTACCGATGAAGTAGAGGTTCCGCACGTTGGCGGACTCCCACGTCGGAGATAACCGAGGATATTTCCCCCTGTCCCAGGTTTCCGGCATGACGTCTGGCGAAAAAATGCTCTCCGGCACATAGCGCCATCCGCAGCAGCGGATGATGATGTCGTACTCGCGGTCGAGCTGAAGGGTTCCGGGGATGGAGGAGGTCGGGTAGTCGTACTCGTGGCTTGTCACCAGAGTCCCGGTCGGAGTCTGTTCGATCTTCCTCAGGCGCGGACTCAGCACCGCATTCAGGCTCTTGAGCTGGTAAAGGTCGAAGATTTCGTTGTTGATCGCTCGGAGGTCACCCACGTAATGGGTGTCCCAGGCGAACCGTATCGGGCCCTTGGCCAGGATGTTCACGATAGCCGCCGAACCGGCTATGTACTTCGCCGTCTCGAACGCCGAATTGCCCTGACCGATAATTCCGACGCGTTTGTTTCGATAAGCTTCGAGGTCGAGTGTCACGTCCTCGTAGCCGGTCGCCAGCTCGATCCCCTCGATTTCGTCGGGGATCATCGGTTCGGCGGCTCCGAGGCCCAGAAGCAGAACGTCGCAGGTGAAGACCTCCCCAGTCGCCGTCGTCAGCCGGAAGATGTCCCTCTCGGGACGCGATATGTTCGTCACCTCCGTCTGGTGCCGGATCCGGAGCGAGAACCGGGTAGCGAAGTCGCTCAGGTAGCGACAGTAGACGTCCGCGTCGGGAAACAGTTCGTCCGTGTACTCGGTGAAGCGCATACGCGAATCATCGGACAGGAGGGAGTTCCAGTCGTGTCGCCAGTTGAATTCCTCTTCCTTGAAAAAGTTGTGTTTCTTGTTGATCGAGATCAAGGTTCGATGGATGGGATACTTGTGGAAGAAGTTGCCGACTCTCGCGGATCTCTCCAGAATGAGATAGTCGCGGCCGCTGCGCTCCAGGAAGTACCCCAGCTGCAAGCCGGCCGGGCCGGCGCCGACAATAATGTACTTGTGGTGTTCCGTCATGACAACCTTCCTGGCCTTGGGTGAGTTACCAGCGAGCCTGCCGAATCCCGTGAGCCGGGCTGGTTTCCAGCGCGCGGGTTGATCCAGCCGGTGGAATTGATCAATGGCGCTGTTCCGTAGGTCAACCTCAGCACCTGGTCGCGATTCAGTCGCGGATCACATGCCGTCTCGTATCGGCGGTGGAGATCGTCCACTCGAACCGGAGAGCCGGAATCGATGCATTCGGTCACGTTCCTGCTTGTCACCTCCAGATGGAGGCCGCCAGGGATTGTCCCCAGCTCCTTGTGGACCTCGAAGAATCCACGTATTTCATCATGTATTGTCTCCAGCCGTCGGGTCTTGCGGCCCTCCGGTGTCACGAACGTGTTCCCGTGCATCGGATCGCACACCCACGCGGCCGGAGAACCCACGGCGAGTGCTTCCTCGACCAGCGGCGGGAGCATTTCCCGCACGGCGTCGGAGCCGAACCGGGTGATGAAGGTGAGTCGCCCAGGTTGCCGCTGCGGGTCGAGTCGTTCCACCAGCTGCGCTATCGTACCGGGAGTCGCCGTACGCCCCAGCTTGACCGCTATCGGATTGCACACGCGCGCCGCGAATGCGATATGCGGGCCGGAAATCTGCCTGGTCCGCTCGCCGATCCACAGTAGATGACCGGAGGCGCCGTATCGCCGCCCGCTGGCCGGGTCAGTGCGCGTGAGCGCGTTTTCGTACGGTAGCAGTAGAGCCTCGTGGCTGGTGAAACAGTTACCGCCGAGCCTGCGGCGCAGTACAGGTTCGCGAGCCTGCAATTTCCGGATCTCCAGCAGGGTGCGCGCCGACGCGCGGTATGCGCGGAGCAGACGCCGTGGGTCCGGGGTACGGTCCTTGGCGGTGAACTGTATCGAATTCACCGCGTCGCCGCGGTAGGCCGGCAGCACATCGTCGTCTCTCGTCTCGGTCGGCGTCGAACGTGGTTTCGCGTACTGCCCTGCGATGCGGCCGACGGTGACGATTGGCAGACCCGAGACAGCGGTCAGGACCGTCGCGATATCCGCGAGGCACCTGATCTTCGCTTCGGCCGATTCGACCTGCGACGCTGCGAAGAGTTCGGCGCAGTCGCCGGCCTGGAACAGGAACGCATCGCCCCTGGCGACAGCGGCGAGCCGGTCGCGTAGTGCATCGCAGTCAGTCAGTGATACCAGAGACGGAAGACGCTCCAGTGTTCGTACCACCTCGGACAGCTTGCCGGGATCCGGCCAGTCCGGCTGTTGTGCCGCCGAAGGCTGTCGCCGCGTTGCCGGCTCATCCATGTGGCTGTTCATGACGCCTACCAGTGTGGTCAGGACCGGCAAAGTCGCAGGACGGCATCCGCAACCTCTTCCCCGGGTTCTCCAAAGAAGGATCGGTACACCCGCTTGATGTCGGCTTCCCGGCGGGGGTCTGTCCGTGCGCCACCCGAGTCGAGACGAGCCTGCTGAATACGCTTGGAAATATCAAAACGTATGCGTAACAAGTTGACTATCCCGATGTCGATGTTATCGATCTCTTGTCGTGCGGCCGCAGCGGACAACTGGATAAGACCACCAGTACCTGCACTGACGGTCGCCGCGGATGTAAGTGCCTCACCATCTGAACCGCTCACGCTTGATACCCACTATCTCTGTGGAGTCAGTAGTAACTTCCCGATGGTGCGCCGTTCCTGGAGATCCCTGTGCGCGGTGACGGCGTTCTCGAGCCGATATCTCCGTTCTATGTGTGCGTTCAGCTGGTTGTTCCCCATCCAGTCGAATACGATTTCAGCTCGTTTGAGTAGTTCTTCCCTGGTGACGATGAAATCCGGGAGATAAGGCCGAGTCAGCACCTTGGAGCGCAGGGGGCCTGTGGACACGTCGACGGGCCCCACCTTGCCGCTCGACTGACCATAGAGCACAAGCTTTCCTTGCCGGCGCAGGCAAGCGAGGCTTCCGTCGAACGTGGTGTCGCCGACCGCGTCGTAGACGACATCGACCCCCGCTCGTCCGGTCAACCGCTGGACCTCGGACACGAAGTCGACATCCGTATATCGGATGATGTCGTGCGCACCGGCCTCGCGTGCCGCTTTTTCCTTCTCGGCGGTGGAAACCGTGCCGATGACCCGGACGCCTAGCTGGTTGAGCATCTGCGTGAGCAGCAGGCCGACACCGCCCGCCGCGGCGTGTACCAGCGCCGTCTCACCAGGCCGTGCCGGATGGCAGTCGTGCGTCAGCAGCCGCACTGTCATTCCCTGCAGCAGGCCAGCGCAGGCCTGCTCGGCCGAAATGCCCGGAGGTACCAGGACAAGCCGGTGTGCGGGCAGTACGACTTGTTCGGCGTAGGCGCCGGGAACCGGCACGTCCACGGTGGCGACGGCGTCACCTACCGTGACGCCGTCGACGTCGTCGCCCAGTGCGGCTACGGTTCCCACCAGCTCCCGGCCGGGAACATAAGGTACCTCGCGAGGGTAAAGGCCACTGAGCTCGTACGTTTCGTGATAGTTGACGCCGATGAGCATGACATCGACGAGAACTTCGCCGGGCCCCGGCACCGGCGTGGTCCATTCGACCGGCGTCAGCACCTCGGGGCCACCGTGTCGATATACCGCGACCGCGCGCATGTACACCTGCTTTACGCGTCGGGGACTCAGATCTGTCCCACTTCGTCGATGATCTGGGGTAGCCGTTCACCCGACCGGATTCGCCGGAGAATTTGCTGCTCGGTGTGTTCGGTGGCGGCTGCCGCGGACAGCACCTCGTGCAGCAGTACCGACGGCACTGCAACGGTGCCGTTTCCGTCGGAGAAAATCCAATCACCGGCCCGGATGGTGACGTTGTCGATGACACACGCGGTGTTGACCGCGTCGACGCGGAAGGCGCCTTGGGTGTCAGTGGGAACGAAGTTGCTTGCCACGACAGGTAGCTGGCTTTTCTCGATGAGACCACGGTCGCGGATCGCGCCGCCGAGCACCATTCCCTCGAAACCCAGTTGTTCGATGAGGTAGGTGGACGACAACCCGCCTGCCAGGGCGGCGTCTCTGACTATGGGGCCGGAACCGGCGACGTAGACGCGCCCACGGCCGTCGGTGATCTCCGGCACGAGGAAGTCACGGACCGCCGACCAGGTACTGGGCAACGGGTCGGTGATACGGGGGCCCTTGCGTTGCGGAACCCAGCTGACCGGAACGGCGGCTCCGAAGAAGAGGGGCTCGCCACCCGAGACGCGGTGAAGGCCCGGGTTCAACACGGTGTTCGGGATGCCCAGCTTGTCGAGTACGTCCGCGATCGCGCATGTGGAGATGCCGCGCTCAAGCATGATGCTCTTCGCCGACTCGAAAACTTTGCCAAGCGGTGCTTCGTCGCTGACGCTGAGGGCCTTCAGCTCCGACAGACCAGAGGTCATGACGCGGTCCTATGCGGTACATGAATGCTGAAACCCATCGGCACCGGGCCGAAGTCCTCGAGAACTTCGAGCTTGTTCGCCTCGGCGGCGACGATCGTCGTCATACACGCGTCCGACTCTCCTGCCGCACATTGGCTCGCGGCGGCCGCGTTGCTTGTCGCGAATCGGATGTCGAGGTCCCTGCCGTCGAGAAGCTGTACGGGAGCGGGATGACAGAGAACCGTGGCTCTCGGGCCGACCTCCGGTCCGTCGACAGGCCTGGCGAAGACCATGCGATGTGTCGGCATTATAAAGCATTCCCGCAGTGTCAGCGAAGCGAGATTTCGAAACACAATGTCGTTCAACTGTGGGTAGACTATGCAGCCGAGCAGGGCGCTGTTATCCGGCTCGTCGAGAACGTACTTCACCGCGTCCTCGAGTGTGTCGTACAGCGTGACGCTGCCGTCCTCGTAGTCATTTTGTTCAAGATAGTAATGTGCGGCCGCTTCGCAGTTTGTGCCGGTGGGGCCTAGCGTGTGAATTCGCAGCGTTCGCGAGTTGCTCTTCATGCTGCCGCCCTTCGATCAGAAACGATAGTCCTCGCGCACCGGTTGAAACGCGTCGATTCCCTTCGCGCCATTGGGGGCGGAGGCGTCGTGCTCGATGTTGCCAGGAATGACGATGGTCTCGCCCGGCTGGAGCACGAAATTCCTGCCGTCGATGGTCAGCTCGAGGGTGCCCTCGAGGCAGTGGGTGATCTGTTCGTGAGGATGACTGTGCGCGGGGACCTTGGCGCCTTCCTCGAACTCCCACCTGGCGAAGGTCATGGTGTCCCCGTGAATGAACTGGAGCCGCGCGTTCGGGAAGAGATCTGTTGTCTCCTTGTGTCCGGCAGGGTAGTGCGTCGCGCTGGTCATCCATTGCCTCCTTCGGATGGATTTGCATTTCCCAGTGTATATCCGGTCGATCCGGAAAACATCCCGAGCGTGTTCCTTCGTGTCCTGTCGGCAGGACATACTGGCGGTGTTCCGATGTCAATAATATTGGGATTATGCGCCGGTTACCTTTGCTTGACATCGACGAGTTTCGCGTTGTTAATATCGTGATCAGTGTCGAGGGTGAGCTGGATGGGATGTGGCGACGATGTACGTGCCGATGCAGTATCGTCCGCCGGCCGGTAGCTGGATGGTCGAGATCATTCGGAGGAATCCATTCGCTCTTTTGGTGACCAGTGGTGAATCCGCGACTGGTCCCTATGTGACCCATCTTCCGCTGATTCCGAAGGAACTTCCCTTGAACGCGGGGCCGGACCTGCTGGCCGGGGGTGTCCTGCTCGGTCACCTGAACAGAGCGAACCCGCATTGGGAAGCGTTGGCCGGCGGCACCCAGTCCGTTCTGGTCTTCATCGGGCCGAACGCGTACGTGTCGCCGACCGTTTATCAGAACGACCCCGCCGCGCCCACCTGGGACTATACCGCGGTGCATGTCCACGGTGTGCTCCGCAGGATCGAGTCGAGGGAAGAGACGATGGATGTCGTCCAGTCCACGGTCCGTATCTTCGAAGCACAGTTCGGTGCCGGCTGGGACATGTCCGGGTCGATCGGATATTTCGACAAGCTACTGCCGGGAGTTGGCGCCTTCCAGTTCACCATCTCGCGCGCCGAGGGCATGTTCAAGCTCAGCCAGGAGCAGCCTGCCGACGTACGCGCCGCGGTACAGACACATTTCTCGACGCACGAGGCCACCGGCTGCAGGGCGGTCGCCGAGCTCATGGAGCGGCTGCGGTAGGAGAGAAGGGGCGTCGGGTTCTAGAATGGAATTCAAAGGAACGGTCGATACAAGGTGATGCGACCAATAGCCCAGAAGGACACCGCCGCACCCCGGGCGCGTGGCGGCACAAGCGGAGTTTCGCCGCGGTACGAAGAAAGCTCGGGTGGTCGCTCCGCATGAACTGAAGATCACAACCGGATTGATCGTAGTAGGACTGGAAAGGCTGCCGGTGACATGGTGATGCGAGTGACGATCAAGACCGACGAAGAGCGCTGCGCCAGCGGCGGCAAGTGTATCCGCGCCGCGCGGGCGGCGTTCGATCTTCCTGAGTCGCCGGTCCGTCCGAAGTGGACGGGGGTTGCCTGATGCGACGCCGGATCCTGATCACCGGCGCGAGCGCCGGGCTGGGCCGCGGGATGGCATGGGAGTTCGCCCGGCGCGGCCGCGACCTCGCGCTGTGCGCGAGGCGGCAGAACCTCCTGGAGGAGCTACGCGACGAACTGCTGGCGGAGTATCCGGGAATTTCGGTGTCGGTGCGCACCCTTGACGTCACCGACCACCCGGCGGTGTTCAAGGTATTCGGCGAGTTCGCCGCCGAGCCAGGGGGACTGGACCGGATCGTGGTCAACGCGGGGAGCAGCCGCGGCCGGCCGGTCGGCACCGGCGAATTCGAACTGAACCGGCGTACCGCCGAGACCAACTTCACCGCCGTACTCGCCCAGTGCGAGGCAGCACTGGAGATCTTCCGCGCTCGCGGCGCCGGGCACCTGGTCCTGATCTCGTCGGTGTGCGCGCTGCGTGCCTTCCCGCAGAACCTGACCACCTATGCTGCCAGCAAGGCCGCGGTGCTGGCCCTCGGCGAAGGCATGCGTGCTGACCTGATGGGCACACCGATCGCGGTGACCACCCTGCTGCCCGGCTACATCCGCTCGGAAACCCAGACCGCCCAAGGACCGCTGGTGGCCGATTTCGAGCGTGGCTGCCGTGCGCTTGCCAAGGTGATCGAACACGAGCCCGCGCGAGCGTGTGTCCCGGCCTGGCCGCCGTGGTGGCTGTTCGGGCTCGGGATGCGGGTGCTGCCGCTACGCATCGTCAGCCGTTTCGGCGGTACTGCCCAGCGCTCCCGCGTCGCTTTGACCGATTCCGCCGGCGCGGCGCCGTGACGGCAGACGAGAACGGATACCGGATCACGCGACACAGCGGATGAGGTTGTCCGCTGTATCGCGTGCCCGTCCGCCTGGACCGGTCCGCCGCGCTGATCGCGGAACAGGGGGATGCGCGCGGCTGCCGCAGGTGGAGGACCACCCATCATGCGTCGCCCGCTGTCGCGCGGACGACCAGGTCTGCCAATGCCGGGACGTGATCGAAGAGGAAGAAGTGGCCGCCAGGGAACAGGTGCAGGCCACGGAAGTCCGTTGTCTCGTCGTGCCAGGGCTTCAACGTCTCGGCCGGCGTCACTCGATCCGCGTCACCACTGAAGGCGATCACCGGCACGGGCAACGGAGGCACAGGCCGGTACACATAGCTGCGGCAGACACTGAAGTCGGCGCGGAGTGTTGGCAGTGCGCGTGCCAGCATCGGCGGGTCCGCGAGCAGTTCACCGGGGACGCCCCCGAGCCTGCGGAGGTCGGCGATGAACGCCCTGTCATCGTCTTCGGGGTCAGGCATTACCTGGGGTGAAGCGCCGTGCGGCGGAAACGAGGCGATCGCGAGTATCCGCGGCAAGGACGAGCCCTGCCGCCGTAGCGCCAGCGTCATACCGTAGGCCAGTAGCGCGCCCATGCTGTGGCCGACGAAACCATAGGGACCGGCGAGTTCCGGTTGAAGGCCATCGAGCAGTGCCTCGACGGCACTGTCGATGTCGGTCAACGGTGTTTCCTTGTGGCGGCCCGGCCGGCCCGGTAGCCGTACAGCACGCAGTTCTATTCCCTGGGGGAGATGGTCGATCCAGGGCCGGAACATCGACGGGCTCCCACCCGCGCAGGAAAGGCAGTACAGCGTCAGCCACGGGTTTGGGCAGGGCCTGAAGACCAGGTACCAGGGATGCGTTCGTGGCATGGCTGATTCCCCCTCCTGTGCCGCCGAGCGGAAACGATCAGATCAGCGACTGACCGATGATCTCTTTCATGATCTCGGTCGTCCCTCCGTAGATGGTCTGCACCCGGGTGTCGAGGAAGGCGCGCGCGACCGGATTCTCGCGGATGACGCCGTATCCCCCGTGCAGCTGCAGACAGCGGTTGACGACGTTCTGACAGAGTTCCGTGTTCCACCACTTGACCATCGCGGCGTCTTCGGAGCCGAGACGCCCCTCGTTGTGTACCGTCAGCGCACGGTCGGTGTGGCTACGGGCCACGGCGAGCGCGGTGGCGAGGTCGGCGAGGACGAAGCGGTTGTGCTGGTGCCGTCCGACCGCTTGGCCGAAGACGACACGTCGTCGGCAGTATTCCAGGGTGTCCTCGAGAACCCTTTCGGCGGCGGCCAGCGCGGAAACGGCGATCCAGAGTCGTTCCTGCGGCAGGTTGCGCATGAGGTAGGCGAAGGCGCGACCCGGCTTGCCGAGCAGGTTCTCCGCGGGGACCACTACATCCTGGAAGGACAGCTCGGCGGTGTCCAAGGCTGTCATGCCGACCTTGTCGAGTGTTCGTCCCCGGGAAAAGCCGGCGCGGTGCGGCTCCACGACGAAGATGCTCGCGGACACCGCCTGCCCTCGGCTTTGTCCCTGCTGGGTGCGTGCGACCGTGAGATAGAGGTCGGCGGTGTGCGCATGGGAGATGAACGTCTTGCTCCCGTTGAGGATCCAGTGGTCCCCGTCGCGGATCGCCGTGGTCCGCATGGCCTGGATGTCACTACCCGCGTCCGGCTCGGTTATCGCAATGGCCGTGATCAGGGATCCATCGCAGAAACCGGGCAGCCAGCGTTCCTTCTGTTCCTTGGTCGTCAGAGTACGGAGGTAGGGACCGACGATCTCGTTGTGCAGCGGGAGGCAGGGCGCATACGTTCCGGCAGCCGCCAGTTCCTCCGCGAGGATCGCGTTGAAGCGATAGTCCGGGTTGCCCGCGCCACCGTATTCCTCGGGCATGTCCATGCCGAGCAGTCCGGCGTCCCCCGCCGCGCGCCAGACGGAGCGGTCGACCCGGCCCGCGGCTTCCCAGCTCGGGTAGTGGGGTGTGATCTCCTTGGCGATGAAGGCGCGGGCGAGCTCTCGGAAGGCGTGGTGCTCCGCATCCATGATCTCGTTACGCATGGTAGTCACCTGCGAGGGGCCCCGTGGCTGCGCGCCTGTCGAGCAGATCGGCGAGTTCGAAGAGCGCGTCGGTTTCGAACATGTCCTCCGCGTTGAGGTGCAGGCCGTGGCGTTTCGCGTCGGCCGCCAGGCGCATCGCCAGCAGGGAGTCGCCGCCGAGGTCGAAGAAATTGTCGTCCCGGCTCGCCGGGAACTGGCCGAGAACCCGGCCCCAGAGCTTGGCCAGAAGCTGCTCGGTCGGGCCGAGGCAGGGCGTCTCGCCGCCCGCGGAGCCGGCATCTGCCGGGAGTGGCCGTGTCGCCAGTGCTCGGCGGTCGATCTTGCCGTGCGCGTTCACCGGCAGCGCGTCGAGCTGGACCAACGCGTGCGGGATCATGTACTGCGGCAGCACGGCGGTCAGGTGATCGCGCAGCGTGCTCGTGCTGGGAGCGCGAGTTTCGTCCGTGGCGCACCAGTAGCCGACAAGTTGCCGTGTGGCTCCGCCGCCGGGTTCGTGCACCACGACGGCGGCCAGCGCAGTGCCCGCCACGGCGAGCAGGGATCTCTCGATCTCACCCGGCTCGATCCGAAAACCGCGTAGCTTCACCTGATCATCGGTGCGGCCGAGAAAGGCGAGCCGGCCGTCGGGGAGCCGCGCTACGAGGTCACCGGTGGCGTACATCCGGACGCCGGGCCGTGCGGCATAAGGATCTTCGCGGAAGCGTTGCGTGGTCTCATCGGCTCGGTTCAGGTAGCCGCGGGCGACCGCCGCGCCACTGAGGTGAAGCTCCCCCGCTTCGCCGTCGGGGACGGGGCGAAGTTCGCTGTCCAGCACATGAGCGGTGAGGCCGGGAAGCGGATAGCCGATGGGTGGTGGTGTGTCGGCGGCCGCGTCGGCGCGGATTTCCCCGCAGGTGGCCAGCATGGTGGCTTCCGTGGGCCCGTAGACGTGGTAGAGCCGGAATGGGGGATGAGGGGTGGGCGGCGCGTGCAGCTTCTCGCCGCCGAGCAGCATCGCCCGCATCGATCCGCCATCGGCAGGCCAGCGCGCCCGCAGCAGCTGCACTGCCAGTGCGGTCGTGAAGAAGCCGACCGACACCCGCTGCCGGCACAGCCAGTCTACGAAGTCCTGCGGGGAATCGGGAATCTGCCGCTCGGTGACGCACAAGGTCGCGCCGCCCGCCAGGCACGGCCATACTTCCAACGCCCATCCGTCGAATGACGGGCGGGCCACTTGCGGCATCCGGTCACCAGGCATGATCCGGAAGGTGTCTACGTACCAGTCCACGAGATCGGCGACACCCTGCTGCTCCACCAGGACGCCCTTGGGCCGCCCAGTCGAACCGGATGTGAACGTCACATAGCTCAGGTCACCGCCGGTCGGTGTGGACCGGGGAAGGACACCGCCGCCGGTGGGTCCGACGGGCTCGTCGACCACGATCGCGGGCGGGGCACCGGGTGGGAGGCTGCCGGCCAGCGAGCGGGTGGTGAGCACCACCGGGCTGGCACAGTCGGCAAGAATACTTTCGGCGCGGGCAGGCGGCTCTTTGGTATCCATGCCGACGTACGCGCCGCCGGCCAGCCAGGTCGCCAGCGCGCCGATGACGAGCTCGGGTGAGCGATCGAGCCACAGCGGTACAAGTACATCGCGCCCCACCGAGTGGGACCGGAGAATGGCGGCGAGCGCGCCTGCGCGGGCGAACAGTTCGGCGTAGCTCAGGCTCCGTTCGCCGTGCACCACCGCTGCGCGGTCAGGTTCCGCTCTGGCACGGCGGGCGATCCGCGCGGTGACGGGCTCGGCTTTCGAAGGGATCGGCGCGCTGGGGGGATCAAGTATTTCCGGTGTTGTCCTAGCGAGGCTCTCATACTGCTGCATTCCGATAACCTTCGCCCCTTCTCGGGTGTTTCGTAAAGGCGATGAGTAAACCGCTCGCGGCACTACGGCACCATCTCATAATTCCCGGTTAACAATGTCTCGGAGTGCGCTTGCTGTCCTGCCGACAGGACAGTGATAGGTGTCTGGCGTCGTTGGCTCACCTCGGTGTGGGCCAAGCTTGACGCGGCTGGACCTCGTCCTTAACGTCAGATCGGACTGCTCGGCAACTGTCGACCGTCATTCTTTTCGTCTTCGCCGTGCCGCGAGCGAAAAGTCCGGCTTACGCTGGGGGTGGAATTTTATTTTCGGCTGCACTCGTGCTGGTCCGGATAGAAGCATGGAGAGGGGTGCCGTGAAATCCCTGGATGGTGCTGTTGGCGCTGTAGGCCCGTCCATTCCCGTGTTGTTCGAGCATCGCGTCCGGACGGCACCCGATATGATTGCGATTGAATTCGGCGACTATTCCCTGACGTATCGGGAATTGAATGAACGATCCGATCGAGTGGGTCGCGCGCTCGCCGGGGCCGGGATCGCGCCCGAGTCGGTGGTAGCGGTGTGCTTCCGTCGGACGCCGGAGTGGGTGATCGCGTTCCTGGGGGTGCTCAAGGCGGGGGCGGCCTACCTTCCGGTGGATCCCCAGTACCCGGCCGAGCGCATCGCTTACATGATCGAGGATTCGGGGTGCGAGCTGGTCCTGACGGACGCGGCGACCCGGCGTACGCTTCCGGCGTTGCACGTACCGATAGCGGAGCCGGACCTGCTCGACGACGGTGACGTCCGACCGAGCCCGCCAAGATCGGCTCAGAGCGCCTGCATCATCTACACGTCGGGGTCGACCGGCAGGCCGAAGGGCGTGTCGGTCTCCCACGGTGGGTTCGCCTCGCTGATCGAGCAGGCCGGAAGCATCGGAATCGGGCCACGGAGCCGGATCCTTCAGGCGGCCTCGCCGGGCTTCGGCGCCTCCGTGTGGGAGCTGTGTTCGTCGTTGTTGTCGGGCGCGACGCTGGTGCTGGCGGCCGAGGACGACCTCGAGCCCGGCCGTCGGTTGACGGACACCATGACAGCGAAGGCGATCTCCCACGCGACACTGACACCCGCTGTGGTAGCCGCGCTGGAACCGAGTTCGGCGCCGACTGTGGAATGTCTGATATTCGCCGGTGACACCACGCCCCCGGAACTGGTGTCGGCCTGGGCGACCGGACGCACGGTGATCAACGGATACGGATCGTCCGAGACCACCATCTGCAGCACCATGAGCGACCCGTTGGCCGCGGACGGACGGATGCCGCCCATCGGGCACGCGATAGTCAACGCCGCCGTCCACGTTCTCGACCCGTGTCTGCGCGAGGTGCCGCCGGACACGATCGGCGAGCTGTACGTCTCCGGCCCGTTGCTCGCCCGCGGCTACCAACGACGCCCAGGGCAGACCGCGGAGCGTTTCGTCGCCGACCCGTTCGGCCCGCCCGGCGCCCGGATGTACCGGACGGGAGACTTGGTTTCGTGGACCGTCAGCGGCGAGCTGATGCTCCATGGCCGGGCCGATACGCAGATCAAGGTCCGCGGCGTGCGGATCGAACCCCTTGAGGTGGAAGCGGCACTTACCGCGCACCCCGGTGTCGCGGACGCCGTGGTCATCGCTCGTGAGCTGGGCGGGAGCAAACATCTCGTTGGCTACGTGGTGCCGGTGGCGGGTGCGGAACGCTCGCCCGGCGACATCGCACTGGGTTCCGCGTTCTCCATGAGCGATCTGCGTAAGTTCGTTGTGCGACGGTTGCCTTCCCCGATGGTTCCCGCCGCCTTCGTCGTGCTGGACCGGATCCCGTTGACACCGAACGGCAAGCGCGACAGGGCCGCGCTCCCGCAACCGCGGATGTGGCGCGCGGAGTATCGAGCACCGCGTAACCGGATCGAGGAGACACTCGCGCGGCACTTCGCCGACGTGCTCGGGCTCGACCGGATCGGGATCGATGATGACTTCTTCGCGATTGGCGTCGACAGTATCCAGGCGATCCAGGTGGTGTCGCGATCGCGAACGGAGGGGGTGGAGATCAGCGCTCGCGCGATTTTCGAGCAGCGGACGGTGGCGGCACTCGCCGGCGAGGTCGGTGCGCGGTCGACGATCGAGCCGGTCCCTCGCCTTGTCGAGCGCGAAGGAGGCGGTGTCGGCGCATTCCCCCTGTTGCCGGTCGCGCGGTGGCTCCGCGGTGGTGGGCCCGGGTTCGACCGCTTCCCGCAGGCCATGGTGCTCCGGCTGCCCGAAGGCATCGGCCAGGCCGATCTGACCGCGGCGTTGCGGATGGTGGTCGAGCACCACGACATGATGCGGATGAGCCTGACCCCGGACGAGGTCGTGGTGAGGCCGCCGGGAAGCGCGGAGGTCGCGCTGGAGCGTGTCCGTTGGGACGGCCCGTGGGATGAGGCGTGGCGTCGGCGGGCGGTGCTGGAACTGGACAAGGCGGCCGCGGCCATGGACCCCGCCGCGGGAGCGGTCGCTCGGTTCGTCTGGTTCGACGGGAACCCGGGCCGATTGATGATGGTCCTGCATCCCCTGGTCGTCGACGGTGTGTCGTGGCGCATCCTGTCCTCCGACCTCGCCACCGCGTGGGCGGCTGTGCGTGACGGAACATCGCCCCGGCTGCCCGAAGCCGGGACGTCCATGCGCCGGTGGGCGCAGGTGCTGGCCGATGAGGCGCACAGCCCGAAGCGGCTGGTCGAGCTGCCCCTGTGGCGGTCGATCCTGACGGGCTCGGACCCGGTGCTCGGAGCGCGGCGTCTGGATCCCGAGGTCGATGTGCTGGGCACCGTCCACGAAAGCACCGTGACACTTCCGGCAGCGGTAACGGATGCGCTGCTGACGAAGGTTCCCGCGGTGTACCACGGCGAGGTGACGGACGGGCTGCTGGCGGGCCTGGCGCTGGGACTGGCGCAATGGCGGCGCTGCAGGGGGATCGGCGACGCGTCCTTGCTGATCCAGCTCGAGGGCCACGGCCGGGAATCGGACGCGGTCCCGGGTGCCGACCTGACCCGGACGGTGGGGCGCTTCACCACAGTGTTCCCCATCCGGCTCGATCTCTCCGACGTCGACCTCGACGACGCGATGGACGGCGGTCCGGCGGCGGGCGCGGTCATCAGACTGGTGAAGCAGCGCCTGCGGTCGATCCCTGACAAGGGAATCGGCTACGGCCTCTTGCGGCATCTCAACCAGGACACCGCCGACGCGCTGAGCCAGTACTCGACGGGCCAGGTGAGCTTCGGTTACCTGGAGCGTTTCGACTCGACGGATACCGCGGAGTGGAGCCGGGTCGACGTACCCGAACTCGCCCGGCCTCGCGTGGCCAAGGACGCACAGGCGCCCGTGCGCTCGGAACTGGACATCGACGCGGTTCTCACCGAGGGACCCGAAGGGGCACAACTGCGCGCCGTGTTCGCGGCGCCGGCCGGTGTCCTGGCCCCGCGTGAGGTCGACGAGCTGGCAGGCCTGTGGCGTCTCGCGCTGACAGCCCTGACCCGGCATGCGGCCAGTCCTGATGCGGGTGGGCTGACTCCGTCGGACGTCCCGTTGGTGTCGGCTACCCAGGCGGAGCTGGACGGGTGGGCGCAACACCTGACGAACCTGGTGGACGTGTGGCCGTTGACGCCGTTGCAGTCCGGGTTTCTTTTCCACAGCATGTCGAACGATTCGAGCGTCGACGCCTATCAGGTGCAGTACGTGTTGCACATATCGGGTGACGTCGACGCGGAGCGGATGCGGACGGCCGGGCAGAAACTGCTGGATCGACACGCGGGCCTGAGGTCGGCGTTCGTCTCCGGGCGCAGCGGAGATCTCGTACAGCTCATTGTCGCCCGTGCCGAGCTGCCATGGTGCGTGGTCGATCTCGAAGATCTCGGCGAGACCGACCGGAGCGAATCGTTCGAGCGGCTACTCGCCGAAGACCTGCGCACGCATTTCGATCCCTCGGTGCCGCCGCTGCTGCGGATGACGTTGGTCCGGATGGAGCCCAACGCCGCCGAACTCGTGCTGACCGCGCACCACGCACTCTTCGACGGCTGGTCGGTGCCGCTGATGCTGCGGGATCTGTTGTCGCTCTACAGTCCAGGCACCACCGAGTTGCCCCGGGCCCGAGATCAGCGGGATTTCCTCGCTTGGTGGGCCCAGCGCGACAAGCATGAATCGGCTGCCGCCTGGAAACGTGAGCTTGATGGCGTGGGTGAGCCGACGATCGTCGGGGAGAACACGCGTCGCTCTGAGGACGGCGAAGGTATCGAGCACGTGGACGTGCCGCTCAGCGCAGCCGAGTCCGCATCGCTCATCGCGGGAGCCGCCGAGCTCGGGGTCACGGTGAACATCGCGGTTCAGGTGGCCTGGGGCCTGGTGCTGACCAAACTGACGGGCCGCCGGGACGCGGTGTTCGGAGCGGTGGTCTCCGGTCGTCCGCCCGCGGTGCCGGGGGTGGACGAAATCGTCGGCATGTTGCTCAACACGGTACCGGTCCGAGTGGACTGCGCTCCCGCGAAGAGCCTCGCCGGCCTGCTGGGCGAAATGCACGAACGGCAGGCGGCGCTACTGGATCATCATCACCACGGTCTCAGCGAAATCCACCAGGCGACCGGCACGTCGGCGCTGTTCGACACGATCGTCGGATTCGAGTCGTTTCCTCTTGACCGGACAGGTATCACGGCGGCCGGTGAAGCCGCCGGACTGGCGGTGACCGGTATCCGCTCCTTCATCACCAGCCACTATCCGCTGGGGCTCATGGTCTTCGTCGACTCGGACAGTTTTCTCCGCGCTTCCGTGCAATACCACCGAAACGCGTTCGACCGCGCCGACGCCGATGACGTGGCGACCATGCTCGCCCGGATCCTGCGGCAGATCGCGGCCGATCCGACGGTGCTGGTCGGCGCACTCGACCTCGCACGACCCGCGGGCTCCGGTGACCGGGCCCGCGCAGGGCGCCCGACCCCCGCGACGACCGTCCCCGACCTTCTCGCGTCACGGGCGATGCGAACGCCGGACTCGGTCGCGCTGCGCTGCGCCGGCGCCTCGCTGACCTACCGGGAACTCGATGCCCGGTCGGGCGAGGTGGCGCGAGAGTTGATTCGTCGCGGTGTCGGCCCGGAGACACCGGTTTCGGTACGGTTGTCGCCGTCGCTGGATCTCGTGGTCGCTCTGGTTGCGGTTCTCCGGTCGGGCGGCTGCCTGGTCTCCACGGACAGGGCGGCGGAGTCGGTGCTGACCGCGCTGCCGGTCGGTATCGGTGGTGATGACGTGCCGCCGCCGGACCCGGCCCGGCTCGCCGCGCTGCTCGACGTGCTGGGCTATCCGGAAGGTCGCAGGACCGTCATGGTCAGTCACGCGAGCCTCGCGGCTCGCCTGAAGGACGCGGCATCGGGCACGTGCCTGACCACCCGTCTCGCCGGTGACTTCGGCTTATGGCTGGTCGACGTGCTCGCCGCCGTGTGCCTGGGCGCCGGTGCCGAGATCGTCCGGGACAAGGACGGGCTGAGCACGGCGGCGCCGCTAGAGCTGTTTCACGGCGAAACAGGTTACGCGTCCGCGAGTGTGGAGGTACGCGTTCTCGATGCCTGCCTCCGGACGTCGCCTCCGGGCGCCGAGGGCGAGCTGTACGTCACGGGCCCAGGGCTCGGTCGCGGTTACCAAGGGCAGGCGGCGGCGACGGCGGCATGGTTTGTCCCGGATCCTTTCGGGACGGCCGGTTCGCGCATGTTCCGTACCGGAGACCGGGTGCGGCGCGACCGGGGCGGCCGGGTGACGTACGTGGGCCGCACGGACGGCCAGGCGACGATCCATGGCGTCCGGGTCAGTCTCCCCGCCATCGAGGCCGTGGTGCTGGAACACTCCAATGTGGACGATGCCGCGGTGGTCGCCAAGGCACGGGACGACGACACGTGCCTGATCGGCTATGTGGTGGGCGCCGGACTGGATACCGAGGATCTGGCCGACTTCGTCGCCCGGCGGCTGCCGAAACCCATGTTTCCCGACGCTTTCGTCCGTTCGGACCGCATCCCGAGGCTGCCCGGTGGCGAGGCCGACGTCTCGGCGTTCGCCTCAGTGGAAACGACCGACAACAGCTCCCGTTCGCCGCGCACCGACATGGAGAAGGCTCTCTGCAGGCTTTTCGCCGAGATCCTCGAGGTCGAAGAAATAGGAATCGACGACGATTTCTTCGAGCACGGCGGGACCTCGTTGCTGGCGACCCGTATGAACAGCCGCATCCGCAGGGAGATCGGCGTGGACTCATCGATTCGGACCATTTTCCAGCATTCCAGAATTGTCGAACTGGCACGCGCGCTCGAGGATGCGGACGACTCCAGCATGCCCAGCCTGCGCAAGATGAATCGGAGCGAACAGTCGTGATCCCGCTGTCGTTCGCCCAGCGCCGGTTGTGGTTCATCGGCAAGCTCGAAGGCCCGTCCGCCACCTACAACGTGCCGTTCCGGGCCCGCATCGACGGACGGCTTGACGTCGCGGCGTTGCGTGCCGCGCTGCGCGACCTTGTCGCACGGCACGAGAGTTTGCGCACTCTGATCGTGACGGACGACAACGGCTTGCCGGCACAGCGGGTACTGCCAATGGACGAGGTCGTACTGGACCTGCCGGTGGCCGAGGTGACGGCAGGCGGACTGGACGCCGTGGTATCGGCGGCGGCCGAACAGGTCCTCGACATCGAGGTCGAGATTCCCGTCCGGGCCTCGTTGTTCCGGTGCGGTCCGGAGCGGCACGTCCTCATCCTGTTGATCCATCACATCGCCAGCGATGGAGAGTCGCTGGCGCCACTGGCTCGTGACCTGACCGCCGCCTATACCGCGAGGGCCGGCGGTACCGCACCCGACTGGCCGGAGCTACCGATCCAGTACGTCGACTACACCCTCTGGCAGCGGGAACTGCTGGGCGACGAATCGGATCCGGACAGCTTGTTTTCGACACAGTCGGAGTACTGGCGCGCGGAACTGGAAGGTGTGCCCCAGCCGATCAGCCTCCCGCTGGACCGGCGGCGGCCCACGGTGGCCAGCCACCGTGGCGACGTGGTCGGTGTCCGAATAGGACCCGAGCTGATCGCGGCGATCGACACGCTCACCCGCGAGCAGGGCGTCACCTCCCCGATGGTCCTGCAGGCGGCGCTGGCCGTCCTGCTGCAGCATCTCGGGGCGGGTACCGACGTGGCCATCGGGTCGACGATCGCCGGACGCACCGATGAGCAGCTCAACGACCTGATCGGCTTCTTCGTCAACACCTGGATCCTGCGCACCGACCTCTCCGGCAGCCCTTCGTTCGGCCAGGTGCTCGCCCAGGTCAAGGAGAAGGCGCTCAACGCATACGATAATCAGGAAGTCCCGTTCGAGCGCCTGGTGGAGCTGATCAACCCGGCTCGCTCGACGGCCTACCATCCGCTGTTCCAGGTGATGTTCACCTGGGGGGACGATATCCAGCTCGATCTGGAGTTCGCGGGCCTGACAGCGCGGCTCGACGCGCTGGCGACCCGGACGGCCAAGTTCGACCTCGAGTTCAACTTCTTCTCGGACCCCGACGGGCCGGGCTTGCTCTGCTACCTCCAGTACGCCACCGATCTCTTCGACCGCGAGACCGCGGCCGAGATCGCCGAGCGGTACCTCCGCGTAGTACGGCAACTCGCCGGTGCGCCGGAACGGCCGGTGGCACTCGTGGACACGATGACCGAGGCCGAGCGGAGCCGATTGCTCGCGACGTCACGAGGCACCGTGTCCGAGGTGCCGCCGCTGACTGTTCCTGACATCGTCGACGAACGGGCCGAGGCTCATCCGGATCGGGTCGCCGTGGTGTGCGACGACGACGCGGTCACCTACGGCGAGCTGCGCAGGCGTGCCGACCAGGTGGCGAACGCTCTGGCCAGGCTTGGCGCCGTGCCGGAAACCCTTGTCGGCCTGGCACTGCCACGCACCGTCGACCTGGTGGCCGGAATGCTCGGCATCCTCAAGTGCGGTGCCGCCTATCTGCCCATCGATCCCCGGTATCCGAGCGCCAGGCTGGTCACCGTGCTCGCCGAGGCCCAGCCACTGGCGATCCTCACCGACAGCGCGACCGCGCCGACGTTGCCCGCGACGGAATCGCCGTTTCTCCTCATCGACCGAGACGTCGACGGCGAGGGCGACACCGTGGACGGCACTGTGGTCCGCGCCGCCCGGCCGGACAACACGGCGTACGTCATGTACACCTCCGGGTCGACAGGAAAACCCAAGGGGGTGGCGATCACCCACGCCGGAGTGATCAACGGCGTTCGTGACCTCGCGGATACGGTGGGCATCGGTCCGCTGTCCCGCATGCTCTCGGGGACCTCGATCAGTTTCGACGTGTCCGTGTTCGAGATCGTCACCCCGCTCTCCGTGGGCGGGTGCGTCGAAATCGTGCGCGACGGTCTCGTCATCGGGGAGCGAGGCGGCTGGTCGGGTGGCGTCATCAGCGCGGTTCCGTCGGTGTTCGCCGGTGTTCTGGACGAGATCGCCGACAAACTGACGGTGGACGCGCTGGTGTTCGCCGGTGAGGCGCTTCCCACGTCTCTCGTGCGCCGGGTACGCGCGGCCCTGCCAGGCGTGCGGGTGATCAACGCTTATGGACAGACAGAAAGCTTCTACGCCACGACCTGCACCCTGGCCGACGAATCCGGTGACCGGCCCACGGCGCCGATAGGTTCGCCGCTGGCCAACATGCGGTGCTACGTCCTGGGCACCGGCCTGCGGCCGGTCCCCGCCGGCGTTGTCGGGGAACTGTACGTCGCGGGCGCCATCGGACGTGGTTATCACGGCCGTGGTGAGCTGACCGCCAGCCGATTCGTCGCCGACCCCTTCGGCCCTCCCGGCGCGCGGATGTATCGCACCGGCGATCTCGTCCGGGTCGACCACAATGGCGTTCACGAGTATGTCGGCCGCAACGACGCGCAGGTCAAGGTCCGAGGTGTCCGCATCGAGACCGGCGAAGTGGAGGCAACGCTCACTGCGCATCCCGGTGTGCGACAAGCGGTCGTTGTCGCGTACGAGGGGGGTGGAGCGAGCAAGCAGTTCGTCGGCTATGTCGTTGCGAACGGCGCGGAACAGGGTTTCGGGAACGTGGCGAGCCTCGGCGACCTCACGGTCGATCTAACGGCCACATTGTCGGTGCGGGACCTGCGCAGGTTCGTCGCCGAGCGGCTGCCCGAGTTCATGGTCCCGTCGGTGTTCGTCGTGCTCGACCGCCTGCCCCTGATGTCCAACGGAAAACTGGATCGGGATTCCCTGCCCGAGCCGGAGTTCACAGGCGAGCGGTACCGAGCTCCGAGCACCCGCGTGGAGGAGGTCCTCACCGGCCTCTACGCCGACGTACTCGGACTGGAGCGAGTCGGCGTCGACGACGACTTCTTTTCTCTCGGTGGCGACAGCATCCGCTCCATCCAGATCGTGTCCCGTGCCAAGCGTCTCGGAGTGACGATCACGCCGCGAGACGTTTTCGACTGCCGGACCGCCGCGGAGCTCGCGAGGCGGTCGGCGGAGAGTCCCCTTGCCGAGGATGGACCGATCCTGGCCGAGTTCGACGATGGCGCGGTCGGCTGGATGCCGCTGCCGCCGGTGGCCCGCTACATCATGGAGCTGGGCGGCGATCCGGACCGGTTCGCCATGGCGATGACCGTCGATCTGCCGGCGGAGATCGACGAAGCGCGGCTGGTGGCAACACTGACGGCGGTCGTCGAGTGTCACGACGCGCTACGGTCGAGGCTCCTGCCGGACGGCCTGCTGGTTTCCGCACCGGGGTCGGTGGAGGTCGCTTCCCTCGTCCGTAAGGTCGGCTGGGACGCGCCGTGGGACCAGGACTGGCACGAGCGAGCCGCGGCCGAGCTGGACGCCGCCGGTGGCCGGCTCGACCCGGCCGACGGGATCATGGCGCAGTTTGTGTGGTTCGCGCCTGCCCATGGCGCGGGCCGGCTGCTGATCGTGTTGCACCACCTCGTCGTCGACGGGGTGTCGTGGCGTGTTCTGCTTCCCGACCTCGCCGCGGCGTGGAAACAGGTACGAGACGGAACAGCTGTCGCCCTGTTGCCCGCCACCACCTCGATGCGCCGATGGGCGCATGCTCTGGCCGACGAGGCAACGTCCGCGCGGCGCATCGCGGAGTTGCCGGCCTGGCGCGAAATCCTGGGTACCGAAGATCCGGTCCTCGGGGCACGACCGCTGGATCCCACCGTGGATGTCATGTCGACCATGGAATATCTGTGGCTGCGGGTGCCCGCGAAAGCGACCGAGTCGGTGTTGACCACGCTGCCTGCCTTGTACCGCAGCGGCGTCCACGATGGTCTGCTCGCCGCCTTGGCGATGGCCGTGACCCAATGGCAGCGCAGGCGCGGTGCCAAGGGTTCCTCTGTGCTGGTCCGCCTGGAGGGGCACGGCCGGGAGGAGGAGGCGATCCCCGGTGCCGACCTGTCCCGGACCGTCGGCTGGTTCACCACGATGTATCCGGTCAAGTTCGATCTGTCCGGAATCGATCTCCGCGAAGCGTTCGCCGGATCCGGACCCGCGGGTGACGCGGTCAAGGCCGTCAAGGAGCAGCTTCTCGCCGTGCCGGACCGGGGAATCGGCTTCGGGCTGCTGCGCTATCTGAACCCGGAGACCACGGAGATCCTGCGGCACTATCCGATGCCGCAGATCGGGTTCAACTATCTTGGCCGGTACTCCTCCTCGGACATGCCGGAATCCCTGCGGGATCTGGGTTGGTGCCAAGCAGAGGGGACAGCGGGCCTGGTCCCCGGGCCGGACCCGGACATGTCCGCTCTGGCGGTCCTCGACATCCACGCACTGGTAGTGGACACGGAGGAGGGCCCGGCGTTGACCGCCCGCGTCGGCTACGCGACGAACATCCTCACCCGCGACGAGGCGCGCGAGCTGGTGCGCCTGTTCGAATCGGCGCTGGAAGGGCTGGCCCGGCACGCGGGCGTTTCCGGTGCCGGTGGCATGACCCCGTCGGATCTGCCGCTGATTTCGGCGAGCCAGGACGAGATCGTCGCCTGGGAACGCACGTACCCGGGTTTGCGTGACGTGTGGCCGTTGACACCGATGCAGGAAGGGCTGCTGTTCCACGCGCAGCTCGCGGGACCGGGCTTCGACGCGTATCAGATGCAGCTCGTGCTGCACCTCGCCGGCCCTGTCCAGCCGGGGCGAATGCGGCGCGCCGGCCAGGCTCTGCTCGATCGCTATCCCAACCTGCGCGTGGCGTTCGCCCTCGACGCCGGCGGAGATCGGGTGCAGGTCGTCCAGGACCGGGTCGAGCTGCCCTGGCGCCACATCGATCTCGGTACCGTTTCCGCGCAGGAGCGTCAGGCACGGCTCGACCGGCTGCTCGAGGAGGATCACGAGCGCCACTTCGACCTCGCCGAGGCGCCGCTGTTACGCCTTTCCCTCGTGACGCTCGGCGACGGCCGGTCCGACTTGGTTCTCACGGCGCATCACGTGCTTCTCGACGGCTGGTCTATTCCGCTGCTCATGCAGGATCTGCTGCGCCTTTACGCGTCCGACGGCGACCGATCGGGACTGCCAAGAGCACGGAGCTACCGTGACTTCCTCGAATGGCTGGCCGTCCAGGACCACGCGTCGGCGAGAGCCGCCTGGTCCGAGGAATTGAGTGGTATCGACCAGCCCACACTGCTGCTTCCCGAGCCGGCCGGACAGCGCACGCCGGCGGGTATCGGCCAGGTCGACGTCCCGTTGAGCGGAGCCGAGGTCCAGGCGCTCGCACGACTCGGCGGCGAGCTGGGCCTGACGATGAACACCCTGGTGCAAGGTGCCTGGGCTCTCGTGCTGGCTTATCTGACCGGACGCCGGGACGTGGTCTTCGGCGCCGCGACGTCCGGCCGTCCCCCGGACGTGCCCGAGATCGACTCCATGGTCGGCTTGTTCATCAATACGCTGCCGATCAGGGTCGACTGCGATCCGGCGGACACGCTGCGGCGGATGCTGATCTCGTTGCAGAGTAGGCAGGGCGCCCTGCTCGCCCACCACCACTACGGGCTGCTGGACATCCAGCAGGCGACCGGACTGACCGCGTTGTTCGACACCCTGGTCGGGTTCGAGTCGTATCCGATCGACACGGTCGCCCTTGCCGAGGCCAACGACGCGGCGGGCATCGAGATCACCGGAGCCAGCCCGTTCAGCGGCGCGCACTACCCGCTGGTGGTCATGGCGTTCGCGGAGCCCCAGTTGCGCATTGCCCTGCAGTACCAGCACCACCTGGTCGATCGCGGCACCGTCGAGGCGACGGCGGCCCGGTTCGCGCGCGCGCTCCGGCAGTTCATCGCCGATCTCGACGTTCCGGTCGGTGCGGTGGACCTGATCGAGCCCGCGGAACGTGCCCAGCTGATCAGTGGTTTCAACCGCACCGATGTTCCCCCGGTGGCACAGACGATCCCGGACCGGATCGCCTGTCACGTGCGGGCGCAGCCCGATGCGGTCGCCGTGGTCTGCGGCGAGACCGTATTGAGCTACCGCGACCTGGACAGCCGGGCGAGCCGGCTCGCTACGGTGCTCGCCCGGCATGGCGTGGACCGGGAGACCGTCGTCGGTGTGGCGCTGCCGCGTTCGGCGGGTCTCATCGTCACTCTGGTGGCTCTGCTCGGTGCCGGTGGCGCGTACCTGCCGATCGATCCGGAATACCCTCCGGAGCGCGTGGCTTTCATGCTGCGCGACACCCAGCCCGCGCTTGTGGTCACTACGGCCGAGTTCGCCGAACGGTTCGCCGAGGACGACTGCCCGCTGCTGGTCCTCGACGATCCCGCCACGGTGGAGGCGATCGACCAGGCAGGCCCGTCGATCCCGCGTCCGGGGCATGCCGATCAGCTGGCATACGTCATGTACACCTCTGGTTCGAGCGGCGTCCCGAAGGGCATCGCCATCCCGCACCGCGCGGTCCTCGGCCTGGCCGACGACCATCGCTACCGCAACGGCGACCACCAACGGGTGCTGGTGCATTCACCGCAGGCGTTCGATGCCTCCACCTACGATCTGTGGGTTCCCCTGCTCGGGGGCGGTCGGGTCGTGGTGGCGCCCCCGGGAAGGCTGGACACCGGCGCGCTGGCCGCGTTGCTGGCCGAGGGCGGCATCACAGGATTTTGCCTGCCCACCGGGTTGTTCCGGGTCGTCGCCGAGGAGCATCCGGACTGTCTCGCCGGGATCCGCGAGGTCTGGACCGGGGGCGATGTAGCGCCTCCCGCGGCGGTCGCACGCGTTCTGCGGTGCTGCCCCGGACTGTCCGTCGTCAACGGTTACGGCCCGACGGAGACGACCACCTTCGCCACGTGCTACCCGATGCGTTCGCCGGACGACATCCGCGATCCGGTGCCCATCGGGAGCCCGATGGACGGGATGCGCGTCTATGTTCTCGATTCGGCGCTGCGCCCGGTGTTGCCGGGTGTGGCGGGCGAACTGTACATCGCCGGAAACGGGTTGGCCCGGGGTTACGCGCAGCGGCCAGGGATGACCGCCGAGCGATTCGTGGCCTGCCCGTTCGGTGCGCCCGGCGACCGGATGTACCGGACCGGTGACCGTGTGGTCTGGAGCGAAGAAGGTGAACTGGATTATCGCGGTCGCGCGGACGAGCAGGTCAAGGTCCGGGGTTTCCGGATCGAGCCGGGTGAGGTCGAGGCGACGATCCTGACCCACCGCGGGGTCGGTGAGGCCGTGGTGGCATGGAACGACGACGGCAGTGGTGAACGGCGGCTTGTCGGTTACGTGGTACCGGGCGTGGACGATGCCGGCGAGATGGACGTCGCCGACCAGGTCGACGAGTGGCGGCGGCTGTACGACGACCTGTACGCCGGATCGGACACGGAGCTGGGGGAGGATTTCAAGGGCTGGAACTCCAGTTATGACGGCGCGCCGATCGCTCTGCCCGAAATGACGGAATGGCGGGACGCGGTGGTCGATCGGATTCTCGCCTGGTCGCCGCGGCGGTTACTGGAAATCGGTGTCGGCACTGGTTTGTTGTTGTCGCGGCTGATGCGCGAGGTCGAGGAGTTCTGGGGTACCGACATCTCGGCCCCGGTGGTGGAGCGGCTGAACCAACAGGTGGCACAGGCGGGGTACGACGATCGGGTCTGGCTGCGTACCGCGGCCGCCGACGAGATCGACGATCTCCCGGAGCACCACTTCGACACGATCGTGCTGAACTCGGTGGTCCAGTATTTTCCCGACGCCGATTACCTCGACCGTGTACTGACAAGCGCGATGAACCTGCTGGCGCCCGGCGGCCGGATCATCGTGGGCGATATCCGTTCGGCGACCTCCCTCCAGTTGTTCCACACAGCGGTGCGGCGTGCCCACTGTCCGGACGAGCCCGCTTCGGCCGCCCGTGCGTCAGTCGCGCGGGCTGTGCTCATGGAAGAGGAACTCGTGCTCGACCCGGAGTGGTTCCATGTCTGGGCAGGTGAGCATCTGGCAGTCGCGGACGTCCGGCTCAAGAGGGGCAGGGCGCACAACGAGCTGACGCGTCATCGCTACGAGGTCACCCTGCACAAAACACCGCACACGGCAATCGATCTCGGGGCGGCGCCGGTGCTGCGGTGGGGGCATCATCTTGACCGGCTCGCCGAATCGCGCCGGCACTGCGACGCCGGGCCGGTCCGGCTCAGCGGTATCCCGAACGCTCGGTTGACCGGCGAAGCGGCAGCCGCCGCCGCGCTCTCGCTGACCGCGCGTTCCACGCACGGACCGGAACTCGATCCGGAGGACGTGGCCGACTGGGCCGCGGAACACCACCTGGGAGTGGTGCTGACCCCGTCCGCGGACGCGGATTGCTTCGACGCGGTCGTGATGCCCGAGCGGATGGCGCGCGGGCGGGTGCTTGCCGGCACGTTCGTCCCGGTCGGTCGGTCGAGCCGGACGCTGGCCAACAGTCCGAGGAAAGCCCGGCGGATCGGCGCGCTCATCGGTGAGGTGCATGACCTCCTTCGCGATCGGTTGCCCGGCTACATGGTGCCGGCGGCCATCATCGCGATCGCCAGGATTCCCCTGACCGCCAACGGAAAGGTCGACCGCCGCGCGCTCCCCGCACCGGACTATGCCGGCCAGGTCTCGGGCCGCGGCCCGCGCGATCCGCGTGAGCAGATCCTCTGCGGCTTGTGTGCCGAGGTACTCGGTCTCGACCGGGTCGGTATCGATGACGACTTCTTCGCACTCGGCGGACATTCGTTGCTGGCCACCAGGCTGATCAGTCGGATCCGGACGACCTTCGGCGTGGAAATCCCCATTTCCACGATCTTTCAGGCCCCGACCGTCGCAGAGCTGGCCGAGCGGCTCTCGCCAGGAACGCGAGTTCGGCCCAGCTTGCGCCCCATGGCACAGCGGCCGGAACGGTCACCGATGTCCTACGCCCAGCGGCGGCTGTGGTTCATCGACAGGTTCGAAGGTCCTTCGGCCACATACAACGCGCCGGTCCCGCTGCGTCTGATCGGCGAGCTCGACGTCCCGGCGCTTCGACAGGCGATGCGTGATGTGGTCGTCCGCCACGAGAGCCTTCGTACGATCTTCGCCGAGGACGCCGAGGGTATCCCCTACCAGCGTGTGCTGCCGGCGTTCGAGGTCGGCGTCGACCTGCCGGTCACCGACGTTCTGCCGGAGCAGGTCGAGGACGCCGTCGTGGCGGCCGCCGCCCACGCGTTCGACCTCACTACCGAGATTCCGATCCGGGCCTCCGTGCTGCGATGCGGTCCCGGCGAACACGTGCTCGTGCTGGTGTTCCATCACATCGCGATGGACGGTTCGTCGATGGCCCCGTTCGCCCGTGACCTGGCTTCGGCCTACGCCGCTCGCCGCGGTGGGAGCGCGCCGGCCTGGGCCGACCTGCCTGTCCAGTACACCGACTACACGCTGTGGCAGCGGGAACTGCTGGGAGACGAGTCCGACCCGGACAGCTTGATGACGAGGCAGTCCGCGTACTGGCGTGCCGAGTTGGCGGACGTCCCGTTACCCCTGACGCTGCCGACCGATCGCCCGCGCCCGCCGGTCGCGAGTCACCGTGGCGACATCGTCGAGTTCACTGTGGACGCGGGCACGATGCGAGTGGTCGAAAAGCTGGCCCGCGACCATGACGCCACGGTCGCGATGGTGTTGCAGGCGGCCGTGGCGGCGCTGCTGCTGCGCCTCGGCGGTGGAGAGGACCTGACGATCGGCTCGCCGATCGCCAACCGGACCGACGAGCAGCTGACCGACCTGGTGGGGTTCTTCGTCAACACCTGGGTCCTGCGTATCGGCGTTTCCGGTACCGAAAGCTTCACCGGCCTTCTGCACAAGGTGCGGGACCGTTCGCTGGCGGCCTACGAGAACCAGGATGTTCCCTTCGAACGATTGGTGGAACTCCTCAATCCGGAACGGTCGACCGCGTATCACCCCCTTTTCCAGGTGATGTTCGCCTGGCAGAACTACACGCGCGAGGATTTCGCGCTGCCAGGGCTCACCGCGCGTTTCGAACCCGCGCGGACCGGTACGGCGAAGTTCGACCTGTATTTCAACCTGGCCGATCTGCCCGGCCGGGGTGTGCTGGGGGTTCTCGAGTACGCCACTGATCTGTTCGATGAATCGACCGCGCGGAGCATCGCGGATTGCTTCGTGCGATTGCTGGCCGGCCTCGTCGCCAGCCCGGAAGATCGACTGGACGACGTCGAGCTGCTGGCCAAGGCCGAATGGCATCGGATAGTGGCGGAGTTCAACGGCACCGCGACGCCGGTCGCGGAGGCCACGGTCGCGGAGCTGATCGACAGGGCGGTCGCGTTATCGCCCGACGCAACTGCCATACAGTGCGAGGGCGCCGAACTGACTTACCGCGAGCTGAACGAGCGGGCCGGCGGCCTGGCGAGTGAACTGGCCGGGCGCGGCGTCCGCCCCGAGAGCGTCGTGGGGGTGGCACTCCCTCGCTCGATCGACCTCGTGATCGCCTTGCTGGCAGTGTGGAAAGCAGGCGGAGCCTATCTGCCGATCGATCCGCGGTATCCGAGCGCACGCCTGGGACTGGTCATCGAGTCGGCCCGTCCGGCGCTGATTCTCACCGACACCGAAACCGCGGGCGTCCTGGCCGGAAGCGACTGTCCCCACCACTACGTCGACCGTCCGACCACCGGCCGCGATGGTGTGGTCGCTACGCCACTCGTGAACCTCCGGCCCGGCAACACCGCCTATGTCATGTACACCTCCGGGTCCACGGGAACTCCCAAAGGCGTCGCCGTCACGCATCGCGGCGTGGTCAACGGGCTGACCCAGTTGATCGAGGCCATCGGCGTCGACACCGGAAGACGGCGGGTGCTCGCGAGCACATCGGTCGGCTTCGACGTGTCAGTGTTCGAGATCTTCGCGACGTTGGTGTCCGGTGGCACCGTGGAAGTGGTACGCGACGTGCTCGCCGTGGTGGAGCGTGGCGGCTGGACGGGTGGTGTGCTCAGTTCCGTTCCCTCCGTCTTCGCCGAACTGATCGAACAGATACCGGAGAAGATCGACGTGGACACCGTCGTCTTCGCCGGTGAGGCACTGCCTGGCGCGTTGGCGCGCAGGGTCGCGCAGGCCGTCCCCGGTGTCCGCGTGGTCAATACCTACGGACAGACCGAGAGCTTCTATGCGACGGCTTTTCCGGCGGAGGAGGAGCCACCGCTGGGTACGGTGCACCTCGGCCGCCCGCTCGGCAACATGCGTGTCTACGTCCTGGGGTCCGGCCTTCGTCCGGTGCCGATCGGCGTGATCGGTGAGCTGTACGTCGCCGGGGAGATCGCGCGTGGCTACCACGACGAGCCCCGGTTGACCGCGAGCCGGTTCGTGGCCGACCCCTTCGGGCCGCCGGGAACCCGCATGTATCGCACCGGTGATCTCGCGCGCTGGGACGAAAACGGAGTACTGGCCTATGCCGGACGCGGTGACGCGCAACTGAAGATCCGCGGCATCCGCATCGAGCCCGGCGAGGTGGAGGCGGTGCTGGCCGCCCATCCTGGCGTCGCCCGGTCCGCGGTCGCCGTGCACGACGCCGGGACAGCGGGCGCCCGGCTGGTCGGCTACGTCGTACCGGAAGGTCTGCACTCCGATCCCCACGCCGATGTCGACCTGATCGCGGGTGTCACACGCGACGAGCTGCGCAGGTTCGTCTCCGCGCGGCTGCCGGAGTTCATGGTCCCATCGGTGATCGAAATCCTTGACCACCTTCCGTTGGGCCCCAACGGGAAGCTCGACCGCGCCGCGCTGCCGAGGCCGGCGTTCACGGTCGGCGAGTACTCCGTCCCGCGGTCACTCGACGAGGAGATCCTCGCCGCGGTGTACGCGGAGGTCCTCGGTCTGGACCGAGTCGGCACCAGTGACGACTTCTTCGCCATCGGCGGGGACAGCATCCGTTCGATCCAGGTGGTGGCCAAGGCCGCCGCGTTCGGAGTGGAGATCAACCCACGGGATATCTTCGAGCATCGCTCCGTGGCGCAGCTCGCACTGGCCGCGGCGGCTCGTCGCGGATCGGCGCGAGAACCCGTGCTCGCCGAGTTGGCGGGCGGGCCGGTGGGCAGGCTTCCGCTGCTCCCCGCTGCCAGGTATCTGACCGAACTGGGCGGCGGTATCGACCGGTTCTCCATGTCGATCGTCCTCGGCCTGCCGGACGATGTCTCGGATGTCGAGTTGGTCGCCACGCTCGGTGTCGTGCTGGACCGGCACGACGTGCTGCGGTCCCGGCTGGACGGCGACGAGATGGTGATCGCGGAACCGGGCTCGGTCGACCCGGCCGCGTTGGTGCGCCGCGTCCGGTGCGAGGCCGGCTGGGGATCGCCCGCCTGGCATGACCTCGTTTCGGCCGAACTCGACACCGCGACCGGGGAACTCGATCCGGCCGCCGGGGCGATGGCGCGGTTCGTGTGGTTCGACCGGGCGGATGGACAGGGCAGGCTGCTGATCGTCCTGCACCACCTCGTGGTGGACGGCGTTTCCTGGCGCGTTCTCGTCCCGGATCTCGCCGCCGCGTGGCAGGCCGTCCACACCGGCCGGACGCCAGTACTCGCCAGGGTGGGGACCTCGGCGCGTCGCTGGGCCCACGCGCTGGCCGAGGAAGCGACCAGCGCCGGACGGATGGCGGAGTTGCCGTTGTGGCGCCGGATCGTCGATGGCCCCGATCCGCTGCTCGGCGCCCGAGCACTGGACGGCTCGGTGGACACGATGTCCACTGTGGATAGTGTGCACATCGATGTTCCGGAGTCGGTGACCCAGGCCGTGCTCACCCGGGTGCCGGCACTGTTTCGCGCAGGGGTCAACGACGGGCTGCTCACGACATTGGCACTCGCGATCGTCAGATGGCGCGCCGAGCGGGGCGTCTCCGAGTCGTCCGTGCTTCTCCGGCTCGAAGGTCACGGGCGCGAGGAGCAGGTCGTGCCCGGCGCCGACCTGTCCCGCACCGTCGGCTGGTTCACCAGCATGTTCCCGGTGCGCCTCGATGTCGAAGGCATCGACATCGCCGATGCCTTCGCGGGCGGGCCTGCCGCGGGTGCCGCGGTCAAGGCGGTCAAGGAACAGTTGCTTTCCGTGCCGGACAAAGGCATCGGCTACGGCATGCTGCGCTATCTGAATCCGGGGACCGCGGCGGAACTGCGCCACCTGCCGGTCGGGCAGATCGGTTTCAACTACCTCGGCCGCATGGCGGCAGGCGAGGAAACACCGGGGGACGGCTGGGTGGTGGCGGCCGACTCGCTCGGCCTGCTCGCCGATTTCGACGAGGACATGCCTGCTCTGTCCACAGTGGATATCAGCTCGTACGTGACCGAAACCGCGGACGGACCCCGGCTCAGCGCCCGCTTCGCGTTCCCATGTGGACTCATGGACCGGTCCGAGGTGAGCGTGCTGGCCAGGCTGTGGGCCGACGCCCTCGAAGGCCTCGCGCGCCATGTGGCGGACCCCGAAGCGGGCGGACTCACCCCTTCGGACCTGCCACTGGTGTCGGTCCGGCAAGACCACATCGACGCCTTGTCCCGGCGATACCCGAGCCTGATCGATGTGTGGCCGTTGACTTCGATGCAGTCCGGGCTCCTGTTCCACAGCATGCTCGCCCGGTCGTCCTTCGACGCGTACCACATGCAGTTGGTGTTCCACCTCGACGGACCCGTCGACCCGGCCCGGCTGCGCGCGGCCGGACAGGCGCTGCTCGACCGCTATCCGAACCTGCGCACCGCGTTCGTCGACAGCTCTGGCACCGGTTGGCTACAGCTGGTGCTCGACAATGTCACCCTGCCTTGGACCGAGGTCGACCTGCGCTCGCTCACCGAGGCCGAGCGACAGGACAGTCTCGAACGGTTCCTGGCGCGGGACCATGCCCGGCACTTCGACCCGGCACAGCCACCGCTGCTGCGCATGTCCCTGCTGCGGATGGAAGCCGAGCGCTCCGAGTTGGTGTTCACGGCGAACCATGTTCTCTACGACGGCTGGTCGTTGCCTCTGCTCATGCGTGATCTGCTGCGCCTCTACGAAGCCGGCGGCGCCCCCGCGGCCCTGCCGCCGGCGCGCTCCTACCGCGATTTTCTCGTCTGGCTCTCCGCCCAGAGCGACGCGGAGGCCGCCGGCCGGTGGGCCGAGGAACTCGAAGGTGTCACCGAGCCCACCATGCTGGCCAAGGACGTCGAGCAGGGTGGCCTCGGCCAGATCGAGATCCCGCTGACCCCGGACGAGACGCGGAACCTGTCCCGGCGCGCGGCCGAACTCGCCATCACGACGAACACGCTGATCCAGGGTGCCTGGGCACTGCTGCTGTCCTCGCTCACCGGTCGCGAAGACGTGCTCTTCGGCGCGACGGTCTCCGGCCGTCCCCCCGTCATCGACGGCGTGGAGTCGATGGTGGGCCTGTTCGTCAACACCATTCCGGTGCGCGTGCGCTTCACCGCCACGGACACGTTCGCGACCGTCCTCACCGGACTGCAACAGCGCCAGGCGGGTCTGCTGGAGTATCACCACTACGGACTGGCCGATATTCAGCGTGCCGCCGGGCTGGGCGCGCTGTTCGACACGATCGTGCTGTTCGAGTCCTATCCGATCGACCGGGTCGGCCTCAGCGACGCGAACAGCGCGGGGGACATCGCGGTTTCCGGCATCCGTCCCCTTAGCGGTACTCATTACCCCTTGATCGTGGTGGCCGCCGCGGACCCCACGCTGCGTGTCGGCCTTCAGTATCAGGAGACCGCGTTCAGCGGCGACACGGTGGCCGGAATCGCGTCCAGGCTTCATCTGATCCTTACCCAACTGGCCGAAACGCCGGATCGGCCGATGTCGTCGGTGCGGCTGGTGGACCGGGAGGAGCGCGAGCTGCTGCTGCGTGAGGTCAACGCCACGGCAAGGCCGATACCGGAAGCCCCGCTGCCCCGCCTGTTCGCTCGCCAGGCCGAGGCCACCCCGGATGCCGTCGCGATCATCTCCGGCGATTCCGCCCTGACCTATCGCGAACTCGACATCCGGGCGAATCAGCTGGCCCACCACCTGATCCGGCGCGGCGCGGGCCCCGAAAACCGCGTCCTGGTGTGCCTGCCGCGCTCGCTCGACCTGCCGGTGGCATTGCTTGCCGTCCTGAAGGCGGGTGCGAGCTATGTCCCGGTCGATCCCCGGTACCCGCCGGCACGAACGGCGTCGATCACGCGGCACTGCGACCCGGCGCTCGTGCTGGACGCCGACGAGCTGCGGGCCGATCTCACCGGCTACCCCACCACCGCCCCGGCGGTCGCCACGGCGCCGGACAACGCCGCGTACGTCATCTACACCTCCGGCTCCACCGGCACACCGAAAGGTGTGGTCGTTTCGCACCGCGCGGTGGTGAATTTCCTGGGCGCCATGGAACGTGAGTTCGGGCTGCGACCGCGGGACCGGCTGCTGGCGGTCACCACGATCGCCTTCGACATCGCCGCGCTCGAGATCTACCTGCCGTTGCTGGCGGGGGCGGCGGTGGTCATCGCCCCGGCCGAGTCCGTGACCGAGCCCGCGACACTCGCGGGTCTGGTCAGACGGCACGAGGTGACGATCATGCAGGCGACACCGTCGCTGTGGCAGACGCTCGTCGCGCATGACAGGACCGTGCTGAGCGGAATGCGATGTCTCGTGGGCGGTGAGGCGCTCCCGCCCTCGCTCGCCGAAGATCTGCGGACCGCCACGGCGGACGTCACCAACATGTACGGTCCGACCGAGACCACGATCTGGTCGACCCACGCGCCGATCACCGGAGCGCCGCCGTCGATCGGCGGCCCCATCGCCAACACGCGGGTGTACGTGTTGGACCACTACCTGCGACCCGTGCCGCCGGACGTGGCAGGCGAGCTGTACATCGCGGGCGCCGGCCTGGCCCGCGGGTACTTCGGGGAGCCCGGGCTGTCCGCCGGGCGGTTCGTCGCCGATCCCTTCGCCGAGGGCGAACGCATGTACCGCACCGGTGACCTGGTCCGCTGGCGTGAGTCCGGCAGGCTGGACTACGTCGGCAGGGTCGACTTCCAGCTGAAAGTGCGTGGCTTCCGGATCGAGCCGGGTGAGCTCGAATCCGTGCTCACCACCCACGACGGCGTGTCCCAGGCCGTCGTCACGGCCCGGGAGGACCGGCCGGGGGATCACCGCCTGATCGCCTATGTGGTTCCGGCGGCCGGTGCTGCCCCGGCGCGGGCTGAGGTGGCGGGGCAGATCGAGGAATGGCGGGAGGTCTACGACCAGGCGTACCTGGCCCCCGAGTCCGTGCGGGCCGAATGGGGCGAGGATTTCGCTCTCTGGAAATCGGTCGTCACGGGCGAACCGATCCCGCTCGCGGAGATGTCCGCCTGGCGGGACGTGGCAGTCGAGCAGGTGTTGCGGTGGTCGCCACGGCGGGTGCTGGAGATCGGTGTCGGTTCGGGGCTGTTGCTTTCCCGTATCGCCCAGCACGTCGACGAGTTCTGGGGCACCGATCTTTCCGGCGAGGTGATCGAACGGCTGCGTGGCCGATGCGCGCGCGGGGTGCTCGCCGATCGTGTCCGGCTGTTCGCCGGAGCCGCCCACGAGACCGATGGCCTTCCCGCCGGCCATTTCGACGTGGTGGTGCTCAACTCGGTGGTGCAGTACTTCCCTGACATCGAATACCTGCGGGATGTCCTCGGCAGGCTCACCACATTGCTGAGCCCGACGGGACGACTCGTGATCGGCGATGTGCGTAATGCGGACTCACTGCGGATGTTGCACGCCGAGAGCTACCGTGCCGATTACCCCGGCGCCTCGGAAAAGGCCGTGCGTGCCGCGGTGGACCAGTCGGTGTCGACCGAACGGGAACTCGTCATCGCGCCGGAATGGTTCGACCGTTGGGCACACGAGCACGCCATGGGCGCCGATATCCGGCTCAAGCCCGGCCGTGCGCACAACGAGTTGACCCGGCACCGCTACGAAGTGGTGTTGCACGCCGGCGGAACCCCGGTTCTGCCCTTGACGGGCATTCCCGCCATGCCATGGAGCGGATGGGAACAAGCCGAGCGGTGGTGCCGGGAGCACCGGGACAACGGTCCGGTGCGGATCTCCGGCCTGCCCAACGCCCGGTTCGGCGGCGACGTCGATCCCGAGGACGTGGGTGCGTGGGCGGCCGAACGGGGCTGGGACGCGCTGGCCAGTCCGTCGAGTACTGGACCGGGCCTGTTCGACCTCGTCGTCTTTCCCGATGGTCCGGTACCCGGTGGAGCGGTGTCCGGCACTTTCGTCGCGTCCGGCGACATCGGCCGTCCGCTGAGCAACGATCCGGCGCGGGCGCGCCGCATCACCACACTCACCGCCACGCTGCGCGGCTACGTGCGGGAGCGGCTGCCCGAACACATGGTTCCTTCCGCGGTGGTGGCACTTGCCGAACTGCCCTTGACGCCCAACGGCAAGATCGATCGTCAGGCGCTTCCGGCACCCGTGTACGCCGCGAACGTCACCGGACGCCCACCGACCACCCCGCAGCAGGAGGTGCTTGCCGGGTTGTTCTCCGAAGTGCTCGGTCTCCCCAGCGTGGACATCGACGCCGACTTCTTCGAGCTGGGTGGTCATTCGTTGCTGGCCACCCATCTGATCAGCCGGGTCCGCGCGGCACTCGGTGTCGATCTGCCGATGCGCACGGTTTTCCAGTCGCCGACCGTCGCCGGGCTGAGCGAGTATCTGGTCCATGGCGGGGGGACGGACGGGTACACCGATCCCTTCGGCGTGGTACTGCCGATGCGTCCCGGTGGCGAGCGGGATCCACTGTGGTTCGTCCACCCCGGCATCGGCCTGTCGTGGGCTTACCTCGGCTTCGTCGACTACCTGAAAGAAGACCGACCGATCTACGGCATCCAGGCGAGGGGGTTCGGCGAAACGCCGATCCCGGCGTCGATCGAAGAGATGATCGACGATTACCTGGATCATGTTCTCCAGGTGCAACCGCAGGGTCCATACCATCTGATAGGACTCTCTCTCGGTGGGACGTTGGCGCATGCCATGGCGGCGGAACTTCACCGTCGGGGCCATCGGGTGGCGACGCTCGCCCTGCTCGACTGTGTTCCCGCCGAATGGTTCAGCCAGAACGAGACTCTCGATCATGTCGAGGCGCGTGCCTTCTTCGACAGCCACATCCCCGCCCTGACGAATCTTCCGCGCGACGACCGGACGTCACTCGCGGACAAGGCGTCCGCGGTGATGCTCGAGCACATGCGGATGATGAAGACCTTCGAATCGCCGACATTCCACGGCGACGCACTGTTCTTCAGTGCCACCGAGGAGGCGGCTGAGTCCTATGTGGACATGTGGGACGCGCATATCACCGGTGCGCTGCGGCGGCACGAGGTCCGATGTCGGCACGTGGAGATGCACCTGCCTGGGCCGGCCTCCGAGATATGCCGGGTCATCGCCGGCGAGCTCGAAGGGAAGTGAGGCATCGAGGGCGGTCGGCAACCTGTACAGCTCTGATCGAGGGAGACAAATGCCTCTGCAAGTCGACGAACTGAAAAGCAACCCGAAACACTTCTGGATGCGTGGGCAGCCGGCGGAACAACCCGTGTGGCTGGACGAGGAAACGAATATCTGGCACATCTATGGGTATCCGGAGGCGGTCGAGGTTCTCGGAAACCCGGAGGTTTTCTCCTCCGCGACGGCTCGCCGTTTCGCGCCGGAAGGCGGCGCCGACTTCGCGGAGAACAACCTCCTCCAGCTCGATCCGCCGGAACATCGTGAACTGCGCAACCTGGCCTCGCGCGCGTTCACACCGAGGGTGGTCGCGGACCTGGAGCCCCGGATCGAGCAGATATTCCGGGACCTGCTCGCCAAGCTCGACGGCAGGGACCAGTTCGACTTCGTGACCGAGCTGGCGTACCCGCTGCCGATCACCGTGATCTCCGAACTGCTCGGCGTGCCCGCCAGCGACCGTCGCCTGTTCAAGCAGTGGGTCGACGCCATGATGGAGGCCAACGGCTCGTTCGACCTGTCAGACGACCCGGAGAAACAGGCGCGGGACGCCAAAGCTCAGCTCGAACCGGCCGCGCAGCTCACCGAGTATCTGCGCGAACATGCCGCCGAGCGCCGGGCACACCCCAGACAGGACCTGCTCACCAGGTTCGTGCAGGCCGAAGTCGACGGGGAACGGCTCACCGACCACCAGATCGCGAAGGTGGCCCATGTGTTGCTGATCGCGGGCCACACCACGACCGCGATGCTGCTGGCCAACTCGATGCTCTGCCTGGACAGCTTCCCCGAGCAACAGGCCAGGGTCCGAGCCGACCGATCACTCGTGCCGGCCGCGTTCGAAGAGATCCATCGTTTCATGACCCCCGTCGCCGCGACCTACCGTGCCACCAACGTCGATTTCGACCTCGCCGGCTGCCACATCCCCGCCGAACACATGGTCATCGTCTGGTCCGCCGCGGCCAACCGGGACGCGCGCCAGTTCGCCGAACCCAACACCTTCGACGCCGGGCGCGACCCCAACCCGCACATCGGCTTCGGCCGCGGTATCCACTTCTGCCTCGGTGCCGCACTGGCCCGGCTCGAGGGACGAATCGCGCTCAACATTCTCTTCGACACCTACCCGGTCCTCGGGGTCGACCCGGCCGCACAGCCGACGTTCCTGCCGGCCCAGGACCTGATCAGCTTCTGGAACCTCCAGGTCCACACCGGATGATCCGCTCGCGGCACCAGTCCGGACCGAACAGAAACGGAATTACCACGATGACGACAACTGTGGCAGACCGGTGGAATATCCAGCCGGATCACGTCTGGCTGCGCGGACGGCAACCGGAAAAGATCGTCCAGGTGGGCGAGGACGGGATCGTGAACGTCTACGGCTACCCGGAAGCGTGGGAGGTGCTGACCAACTCGGAAGCCTTCTCCAATGACGTCGACCGCCTGATGGAGGGGGACCAGGCGCTGACGGAGAAGGAGGACCGTGACGGCAGCCTGCTCGGGGTGGACCCACCCGAACACACCAGGATGCGCAAGCTCGTCGGGCACGCCTTCACCTCCTCGATGATGGCTCGGCTGGAACCCCGCATCGTGGAGCTGACCCGGGAGCTGCTCGACGAGGCGGGGGACGGTGATCGGCTCGATCTCGTCGAGGCGCTGACCTATCCGCTGCCGGTGATCGTGATCTGCGAGATTCTCGGCGTCCCGACCAGCGATCTCGAGATCTTCAAGCAATGGGTCGAGCAGATGGTCAAGGGCGCGAGCGGTCTGTTCGACGGAGAGGACGACGTCGACATCGCGGCCGCCCAGCGGCGCGTCCCCGAGATGCTCGACTATCTGTCCGAGCTGGTGGCCGATCGGCGCAAGAACCCGCGAGACGACATCATCGGCGACCTGATCCGGGCCGACGTCGACGGTGACCGGGTGACCGACAAACAGATCGTCAACTTCCTCAAGGACCTGGTGGTGGTCGGGCACGCGACGACCAGTGCGGTGCTCGGCAACGTGGTCCTGTGCCTCGACGGGCATCCCGAGATCGACGCCCGGGTACGCGAGGACAGGTCACTGGTGCCGGGCGTGTTCGAGGAGACACTGCGCTATCTGGCGCCGGGGGCGATGGCGGCGCGGGTGACCACCAGGGACGTCGAGATCGGCGAACTCCAGTTAGGACCCAACAGGCTGGTGATGAACTGGATCGGCGCGTGCAACCGGGACCCGAGGCAGTTCGACGATCCCCACACCTTCAACCCGGCCCGCGATCCGAACCCGCACCTCGCCTTCAGCCGCGGCATTCACTTCTGCCTCGGTGCGCCGCTGGCCAGGATCGAGGGCCGGATCGTGTTGAACGAGCTGCTCGACCGGTACAAGCAACTGCGGGTCGACCCGTCGGAACCGCCCACATTCCTCCCGCTGCCGTTCGTGATCGGGGTCACGAAGCTGACGCTGAGCACCCGGTGATCGACCACTCGAATTCAAGGAGAATCGGATGACCAGCACTGTCGGCAAGTGGAGCTTCAATCCCCGCCACACCTGGATGCGGGGCGAACACCCGGAAAAGCCGGTAGAGTTCGACGAAGAGACCGGTATGTGGCACGTCTACGGATATCCCGAGACGCTCGCGATCCTGAACGATCCGGCCACCTACACCTCCGATGTGGCCCGGCGTTTCGTACCCGGGGCCGACCAGTGGGACTTCGACGGCAACCTGACCCAGGCCGACCCGCCCGAGCACCACAAGCTGCGCACGCTGGTCAGCCGGGCGTTCACGCCGAGAGTCGTCAACAACCTCGAACCCGTCATCGCCGACGTGGCCGGCGAGTTGCTCGACGAGGTCGAGTCCGACACGTTCGAGCTCAACGAGGCTTTCGCCTATCCGTTGCCGATGATCGTCATCGGTGACCTGCTCGGCACGCCACGCGAAGACCGCGTCCTGTTCAAGAAGTGGGCCGACGAAGGCATGGCCGCGCGTGCACAGGTGAAGACGACCGACGACGATGGCGAGCAGACGCGCTCGATCGCCGCGCAACGCGAGAGCCAACGGCAGATGCACGACTACCTGCTGGAGCACATCGCCGACCGCAGGAAGAAGCCGCAGGAGGACCTGCTGACGCAGCTCGTCGAGGCGGAGGTCGACGGCGAGCGGCTGCGGGACAACCAGATAGTCAACTTCGCCGGCCTGCTGACCTTCGCCGGCCACGTCACCACGACCATGTTGCTGGGCAACACCATCCTGTGTCTGGAGGCCAACCCCAAGGAGTACGCACGGGTCCGGGCTGACCGCTCCCTGATCCCGTCCGCCCTCGAGGAATCGTTGCGCTGCCTGACACCGCTCGCTTCCGCGTACCGGGGCACCAATGTCGAGGTCGAACTGGGTGGCACGCGGATTCCCCAGGATCAAATGATGGAGGTGTGGCTCGCCGCCGCGAACCGCGATCCGCGCCAGTTCGCCAACCCCGACACCTATGACGCGGGCCGTAATCCCAACCCGCATCTCGGTTTCGGGCGCGGCATTCACGTCTGTCTCGGCGGATCGCTGGCGCGGCTGGAGGGGCGCATCGCCATGAACATCCTGCTCGACCGCTTCCCCGAGTTGCATACCGACCCCGATGCGGAGCCCACCATCATCCCCTCGCCCGACTTCACCGGCGTCTGGAAGCTGCCGCTGCGTGTGCGCCGGTAGGTGTGCGGCGTGTACGACGTCATAGTCGTGGGCGCTCGTTGCGGTGGCTCCCCGGTCGCGATGCTCCTCGCTCGCGCCGGGTACCGGGTCCTGCTGCTCGACCGTGGGCGGTTTCCCGGGGACACACTGTCCACATTGTACGTTCACCAGCCGGGGGTGGCACTGCTCGACCGCTGGGGAGTGCTGCCCGAGATCATCGCGACCGGCTGTCCGCCGATCGAGAAGGTCAGCTACACCGTGGCGGACGTCCGGCTGGAGGGGTGCTCCTGGCCCGTGGGAGGGATGGCGGCCGCCTATGCGCCGCGCCGCCACCTGCTGGACGCGATCTTGGTACGGGCCGCGGTCGGGGCGGGAGCCGAGTTCCGCGAGCGTTCCCGGGTGTGTGATCTGGTGTTCGACGACGATCACGTGACGGGGGTACGAGTCCGCTCGGGGGGAGTCGAGTACACCGAGCACGGTGTCCTGGTGGTCGGCGCGGACGGCATGCGTTCCACGGTGGCGGCGAAGGTCGGCGCGCCGATCGAGATCGAAGATCCGAAACTGTCGTGCGCGTACTACACCTACTGGTCATCGCTGCCTCCGCGGTTCCGGCTCTACGAGGCGCGCGGAAGCTGGGTGGGCACCATTCCGACCAACGACTGCGCGACACTGGTAGGTGCGTACTTTCCGCAGAGCAGCTTTTCGCGGGTGCGCCACGACGGTCTCGACGCGCTGTTGAAGGCCGTCGAGGAGACCGCGCCGGAGGTGCGCGAGCAGATGGCGGCCGGCGGTCGCCTCGAACCCCTGCACGGCACCGGAGACCAGCGCAACTTCTTCCGCCGGGCGGCCGGCCCCGGTTGGGCCCTGGTGGGAGACTCCGGGCACCACAAGGATTCGATCACCGCTCGTGGCATAACCGACGCCTTCCTGCAGGCGCAGCTGCTCGCTGACCGTATCGGCGACGCACTCCATGATCCGGCGGCGCTGCGGACGGCACTCGATCGGTTCGCCCGGGAGCGGACCGAGATGTTGATGCCCGACTACAGAACAACTCTCAAGACCGCCAACCTCGCGATTTCCGAGGACCAGCTGGCACTGCTCCGGGTGATCGCGAGCAGCGACGGGCTGACCAATCGATATTTCTCCACACTGTCGGGCGCCTGCCCGATCGACGAGTTCGTCACTCCCGAACTGATCGATCTCCTCGCGGAGATCGGATAAAGGAGTACCTATGGAGTACACGGATCTCGGCCGAAGCGGACTTTCGGTGAGCCGGCTCGTGCTCGGCACGCTGAACTTCGGCTGGAACACCCAGGAGGGCGACGCCCACGCCCTCATGGACCGAGCCCACGAGCACGGGATCAACTTCTTCGACACCGCCAATGTCTACGGTGGCAACGGCGGAACCGAAACGATCATCGGGAACTGGTTCGCCGCGGGCGGAGAACGCAGGACGAAGACCGTCCTCGCCACCAAGTTCTACGGAAACATGGGTGAGTGGCCGAACCAAGGACGCTTGTCCGCCTTGAATATCCGACGAGCCTGTGAAGCATCCCTCAAGCGGTTGCGAACGGACTACATCGATATCTACCAGATGCACCACGTGGACCGCGCCACTCCGTTCGAGGAAATATGGGAGGCGATGGACGTCCTCCGCCTGCAGGGCAAGATTGTCTATACCGGTTCGTCGAATTTCGCCGCGTGGCACATCGTCAAGGGACAGGAGACCGCCAAGCGCCGCAACTGCTACGGTCTCGTCTCGGAGCAGTCGTGCTACAACCTGCTCAACCGGACGGTGGAGCTCGAGGTTTTGCCGGCGTGTCAGGATTACGGCGTCGGGATGATCCCCTGGAGCCCGCTGGGCGGTGGGTTGCTCGGCGGAATCCTGCGCCGGGAATCGCTTCGTGCACCGATCATCGCCCCGGAACTGGACAAGCACCGGTCGGCGATCGCGGAGTACGAGTCGCTCTGCGATGAACTCGGTGACGCCCCGGCCACTGTCGCGCTGGCCTGGTTGCTCGCCCAGCCCGGTGTGACCGGCCCCATCATCGGCCCCAGGACCGTTGCGCACATGGATGCGAGCCTGCGCGCGCTGGAGATCGAGCTGGAGGAGAAGACGCTGCAGCGGCTGGACCAGATCTTCCCCGGTCCTGGCGGCCCCGCTCCCGAGGCTTACACATGGTAGGCGGGTGGGCAGCAGGATCGCCTCGGTGTCCTGTCGGCAGGACATCGCGGCGTTGGCTTTGGTATCCGGGACTGTTTCCCGAAGCTCGACAATTTTGGGGGAAGTCATGAAGTCGGTAATGACTGTGGAGTTCTCGTCGGTGGAGCGTATTACCCCGCTCGTCTCCGGTTATCTGCGTGCCTACGCCGCCACCGACCCTGTCGTCCGGAACGAGTACGAGTTCGATACCTACTCCACGACCATCCGGGCATCCCAGGAGAGCATCCTCGGTGACCTGGTCAAAGCCGACGCCGACGTCTACGCCCTGTCCGCCTACATCTGGAACTCGGGCCTGGTCCGGTCGGTGTTGCGAACTCTGCGACACCACGTACCGCGGGCCAAGGTGATCCTGGGTGGTCCGCAGGTGATGAACCATGCCGAGAAATACATCGATCCCCACGACGAGAACGTGACGGTGTGCAACGGCGAAGGCGAGATCACGTTTACCGAATACTTGCGGGAGCTGACAGAGCCCGTTCCCGATCTGTCGAAGGTCGACGGACTGAGCTTCTACCGGGATTCAACGTTGGTGACCACGGAGAAGCGGTCCAGGATCAGTGATCTGGATTCCATTCCCTCCCCCTTCCTGACGGGCACCATCAGTCCCGAGTACAGCATGGCGATCATCGAGACCAACCGGGGCTGCCCTTACCACTGCGGATTCTGCTACTGGGGCGCGGCCACCAATGACCGGGTCTACCGCTTCGACGAGGACCGACTCCGTGACGAGCTGACCTGGATGGCCCGCAACGGCGTCATCAACCTCTACATCGCCGACGCCAACTGGGGCATGTTGAGCCGGGACATCGACCTTTCCCGGCACATCGCCGACTGCGCCCGGAAGTACGGGTTGCCCAACGTGGTGACCTTTTCCGCAGCGAAGAACAAACCGCATGCGGTCACCGAGATCACCGGAATTCTCCAGGACGCGGATCTGGTGACGACGCAGCCCATTTCACTGCAGACCCTGTCGCCCGAAACCCTGAAGGTGGTGTCGAGAAAGAACATCAAACTCGAGGCATACCAGGCGATTCAGCGGGACATTCACGAGCGTGGGCTCAGTTCCTATATCGAGCTGATCTGGCCCCTTCCCGGTGAGACCTTGACCTCCTTCAAGGAAGGCATCGGTTATCTGCTGGAGCAGCGTGCGCACTCGACTATCGTCACCTATCCGCACCTTGTCCTCAACAACACGCCCATCTACCACAACCAGAAGGAACTCGGGCTGGAGACCAGGGAGGTGGGCGGCGACGTTGCCGAGGCGCGTGTCGTGGTCGCCACGCGGGAGGTGTCCCGGGAGGAGTTCGCGGACGGGATGCGCTTCTACTACGCCGTCCACTCGACCCAGAACGCCCGTTGCCTTTACTACCTCAGCCAATACCTGGTCGAGCAGACGAATACGACGACCTACCATGATCTCTATTCCGCGCTGGCGAAGTTCTGGAAGGAGCAGCGTCCGGACTCGCCCATCTCGCGGCTGGTCGAGGACTCCATCCGGGAGGCCCGTTATTACGACCTGGGAAACTACGGAAGTTTCGTGCACGCGGCCCTGCATCAGCATCGGGTGACCTTCACGAGGGATCTCGCCGACTTCGTCCGCACCCAGCCCTGGTGGGAAGACGACGCGGCCCGCGCGCTGTTCGAGGTGGATCTCGTCAACCGGCCCTACGTGTACAGCAATACACCGCTGGAGAAGTTCGACTATCCGTTCGAGGCGCTGACGATCCACGATGTCGGGGGCCGTGGATACTCCATCGAGGTCTCCGGTGCGCTGCGTGAGCTGCTCGTGGACCAGAAGCCACCGCCCGGTCGGATTCGGGTGGACCACATGCGTTCGCAGCATCCGCACATGCCGTCGCAGAGCTTTGATCACAACTCGCTGTACTGCTTCGCCATGATCCAGCGGGTGGCGGACCTCTCTCCCGAGTGGAGCGAGGATCGCGCAGCCCTGTGATGCTCCGGGACAGTGCGGTCGACCGGCCACGCGTGAGCAGCCGCTGTCGGCATCCGATCATCGTGTTCGATTCCTTGGGGAAACCGTGCGAACCGAAAAAAAGATCGTCCTCGTGCTCGGCGCCGCACTGGTCGTGGCCGGCGTCCTGCTGCATTTTCCCGATTTCCTGATCGCGTACCACGCACGGCATACCGACGGCATGCAGATGCGGTCGGCCGCCGTGATGATGGCCGACATGGGCATGTCCACGGCGATGACGGCCGGGATGGTCCTGATCGCCGTCGGTGTCGGCCTGGTCGGCTGGTCCCTCACGACCCGCACACGTGATTCGGCCCCGTCGGCCCGGAGCGAGTCCCGCCTCCAGTTCCGGTCGATCGACGAGGCCGGCCTCACCCGGCGACATTGGTCGCTGCTTGTGATGCTCACTATCGGGCTGGTGATCGATACGATGAAACCGGCCTCTCTGGGGTTCGTCGTACCCGGGATGGCGGCCGAATACGGCCTCACCACCCGGGATGCGGCCTGGCTGCCGTTCGCCGCGATCGCCGGCACCGTGGTCGGCTCGCTCGTCTGGGGCTACCTGGCCGACATCGTCGGCAGGCGGGCAACCCTGATTTTCTCCTCTGTCCTCTACATCGGGACGTCGATCTGCGGTTTCATGCCATCCTTCGGCTGGAATCTGGTGATGTGTTTCCTCATGGGCGCGTCGGCCGGTGGCATGCTGCCGACCGTCTACTCGCTGACCGCGGAGTCGGTCCCGGCCAAGCACCGCGGCCCGCTGATCGTCCTGCAGAGCGGGCTGGGTGCCACATTCGGCTATTTGGTGGCCAGCGGCGCGGCGACGCTGTTCATCCCCCTTTTCGGTTGGCGCGTGCTGTGGTTACTCGGCCTGCCGTCCGGGCTGTTGCTGCTCATCCTGTGCGCCTGGATCCCCGAGTCACCGCGGTTCCTGATCCGCAACGGCCAGGAGGCGGCAGCGGCCGAGGTCATGCGCAGGTACGGGATCACCGTCGTGACGGACGCCGTCGTGGACTCGGCCCGCCAGGTCGCGGCGTCGGTTCGGGTCCGGTCACCGTTCGTGGACCTGTTCGCGCGTCCCTACCTGAGACGGTCGATGTCGGTCCTGCTCTACGGACTGGGCTGGGGCGTCGTGAATTGGGGATTCATCACCTTCCTGCCGACCTTCCTGCAGCGCCTCGGTCACCGCGATGAGGCGGAACGGTTGTTGTTCCTCGCGTCGTTAGCGGCCGTGCCGAGTGTGCTCGTCGCTGCCTGTCTGTACGGGCGCTGGAGCAGCCGCGGCTCGATGATTCTGTACTCGGTGCTGACCACCGGGACGCTGGGATGCTTCACACTGCTGGGTCTGTGGGATATTCGGGCAGATGGGCCGGTGATCGTCCTGGTCGGGCTGTTGCTGTCCACGACGGCCGGCATGATCGCGATGCTGTCCCCGTACTCGACCGAGCTGTACCCGACGGCATTGCGTGCCACGGGCAGTGGACTCGCCGCCGCCGCCAGCAAGGTCGGCGGTCTCGCCGGTCCGCTACTGCTCGGCGCGACACCTGTGCTGGGCACGGTGGCGCTCATCGCTGCGGCACCGCTGGTCGTGGCGACGGCGGTCCTCTTCGTGACGGGTCTGGAGACGGCAGACCGGCCGTTGCCGGAGCAACGGCCGGACGAGCTACCGGCGCGGAATGAGGCGAACCCCACGATCACTCGATGATTCCGGTTACCTCGTGTATTCGCGATTGTAGAGCTTCCTCGACCAGAGGTATCCGCCAAGGGCGATGACAACACACCAGCTCAGCGCGATTATCGCGTTACTCCCGACCGGTGTGCCGACGAAAATGCTCCGCAGGGTTTCGATGATCGAGGTGAAGGGCTGGTACTCGGCAAACCAGCGCAACCCGGCCGGCATGGATTCGGGAGGAACGAACCCGCTGCCGAGGAAGATCAGGAGCATCAGCGGCAAGGGCAGGTTACTGGCAGTTTCGACGGTGTTGCTGGCCTGACCGAGCGCGACCGAAAGCCAGATGAGCGCGAACGCCGCAGCCATCAGGATTCCGAACGCGGCGAACCAGCCACCCACCCCCGCTGCGGGCCGGAAGCCGACCAGCAGCTCCACACCGGTCACCACCGCCACGCCGACCACGGTCTGGATCATGCTGCCGAGGACGTGCCCGGTCAGTACCGAGACACGGGCGATGGACATGGTGCGGAATCGGGCGATGATGCCTTCGGTCATGTCCGTCGCGACCGAGGCCGACGTCCCCTGCACGACGGCCGTCACGGTCATCAACATGATCGCGGGTGAGACGTAGTTGACGTATTCCGCGCGGCCACTGGATCCGCCGGACTGCGCGGTCAAATTGGTGCCGAGCCCTGCTCCCAGCGTGCCGCCGAAAACGTAGACGAACAGCAGCAGGAAGATGACCGGCATGCCGATGATCATCACGATCATGGTCGGGTATCGGATCATGCGCCGGAGATTGCGGCGCAACATCGTCATCGAATCGGTCAGGGCATAAGACCGCGCCGCCATCAGGCCATCTCCTCTTCTTCGTTCGTTGACTTACCGGTCAGTGCAAGGAAGACGTCATCGAGGTCCGGGGTGTGCACCGTCAGCCCGTCGACCTCGATCGAATGGTCGCCAAGCCGATCGAGCAGGCTCTTCAGCGACCTGACGCTGCCGTCGGTCGGTACCTGCAAGGCGAGGGCATCGTCCAGGCGGAGCACCTGGCCCAGGACACTCGCGGCCAAGTCGAGTCCTTGTGCGTCGACGAACTGCAGGCGGACATGGCCTCCGGGGATACGGCGTTTCAGCTCTTCCGAGGTGCCCTGGGCGATCAGCCGCCCCTTGTCCAGGACCGCGATCTGGTCGGCGAGCTCGTCGGCTTCCTCCAGGTATTGCGTGGTCAAGAAGATCGTGACGCGGCGGGCTACGAGTTCGCGGACGATCTGCCACATGGCGCGACGGCTGCGTGGGTCCAGGCCTGTGGTCGGTTCGTCGAGGAAAATCACCCGCGGGTCGCCGACCAGGGTCATCGCGAGATCGAGCCGCCGTCGCATACCGCCCGAGTAGGTCGCGGCCGGCTTCTTGCTCGCCCCGACCAGATCGAACTGTTCGAGCAGCTCGGTGACCCGCCGCCGCTTTTCCGCCCGGCCGAGGTGGCGGAGATCCGCCATCAGGATCAGGTTTTCCTCGCCGGTGAGCAGGTTGTCCACTGCCGAGAACTGGCCGGTGACGCCGATCGCGGCGCGAACCGCCTCGGGCTCGTCGGACAGGCTGTGGCCGTTGATCGATGCCTCGCCACCGTCGGCATTGATGAGGGTGGAGAGAATCTTGATCATGGTGGTCTTGCCGGCGCCATTGGCGCCGAGCAGCGAAAAGACGGTTCCCTGCGGAACGTCGAGGTCCAGACCGTCGAGCACGAGGTGATCGCCGTAGGACTTGCGTAAGCCGGTCGTCGTGATCGCAGATCGAAGCTGCGTAGTCGTCATGGGAGCTTCCCTTTCAGACGTCAACCAGAGATGTGATCAGGAGCGGTGGATCGTGATATCGCCGAACTGGGTTTGCGCGCGCACTTCGACGGTCTCTTCTGCGTCCTCGGGACCCGAAGCCGTGCCGTCCAGTGAAGTGTTCATGCGCCCGTACCCGGTGTTCACGTCGAGCAGGGCGGCGGTGCCTTCCGCGATCCCGACATCGAGGTCGCCCGCCGAGGTCCGCATCACGACCGAACCGCGAACGACTTCCCCAACGCGAATGCTTCCGTTGGCGGTCCTGGCGTCGACCTGGGCCCCCAGGGCGCGATCGATGGAGATACTGCCATTGGCGGCACGCACGACCACCTCATCGGTTACTGTACCGATCTCCGCGTTGCCATTGGAGGTTTTGATGACGGCCGTACCGTCTATTTTGCCGATGCGCACCCATCCGGTTCCCGCGGTGATTTCGGCATTGCCCACGACATGGTCCACCCGGACGTTTCCAGCCGTCGTATCCAGGTGCAGCACGCCGGTGTTTTCGAGGTGGAGATGCCCGTTGGATGCCTTGTACCTGCATTCCCCGATCCGGCCCGTGCAATAGAGGTCCGCCACCGCCGCGTCGCCGTACACCCGCGATCCGGTCGGTAGTTCGATGGACACATCGACCGACTTGGTCCTGCTTGAGAAATCGAGGACGTGCTGCTTCGGGACCTTCACCACAAGACAGCCATCCGTGTAATCGACGTGCGTTTTCTTGGCGGCATTGACGTCAGATTTGTCTGAGTCGTCCGTTGGCTGCAGGTCGACGACGGTATCGGTCCGATCGCTCGCGGTGATCTGCACGGAGCCGACACCCAGTTCGATCATGACTGTGATCGGCTCGGGCGTGTCGAATGTGGGCACAGCTGTCCTTCCTCGTGTTCTGTGGGTGTCGTTCGAGGGTGGGAAGAAATGGGCTAGCGCACCCAACCGGTCCGACGCTGCGGAGCACGTTTGCCGCGCTGATCGGTGTGCTGACCACGGTCGCGCTGCCGCAACGCGGCCGATACCACGCGGACCAACCATGCGTTGACCGAACTGCCCTCCTTTCCAGCCGCCTCCTCGATCGCGGCCTTGAGTTGTTCCGGGGGGCGGAAATTGATTCGTGCCATCCCGCTGTACTCGGTGCTCATGGGGACGCCGTTGAGTTGCGCCTCGACGTCAGCCTCGAAGCTGTCATCGGCCGCGTTCTCCGGTGTTTGCTCCGGTGCGGGCGGCGCGACGGCGAATTCCGGTCGGGTTCCGCGCAGGCGCAGTTCGACCGAGCCTGGCGCCAGGTCACGGGTGATCTCACTCGTAGCGGTGGAGAGCACGTCCAGCAGCGTGAGGCGGATCAGTGATTCCAGTGGCGTTCTCCGGCGCTCAAGCAGCGCAAGAGTGTCCTCGTCGTCAGCCGCGATAAGTGCAGCGAGCTCGCGACCAAAGCGATCCACGTACACGCTTAGGTCCATGGCGCCATGATGGCATATCGATGGCGCCACTACAAGATGGGTGTACGCCGGATGTGGCGCCATCGGCAGGGAGGCTTCTGTGTTCGGCGCGGTATCACACAGCTTGACCTGGGGTTATGCCGTGGCGCCTGATGGTTGGTAGGCGGCGCAACGATCGACACGGATGCGAGTCCGCGGCGTCGGCGTGGCGCCGTGGGGTTGTCCGTTCTTCGCGACTTATGGCGGGTTTTGGTCGGGAGTGGGCGGTTCTAGCATCACGCTGTGAGGTTGGCGGGGCACGTACAGTGCGTTGCCCGCCGCCGCACGAGTCCCCGAGGTCGACACAGGCTCCGCTCTGACGCGAGGAGTAAATCGTGCTTCGACGTACATTCGCCGGCGTGGTGGCCGGTACCGCTCTGTTGCTGCCGGTCACCGTGGTGCCCACCGCCGCCGCGGCCGAGATCAACGCGACAACGCTCACCTATGACGACAGCCAGGCCGCGGAGTTCAAGGACGTCGTCGCCCAGGGCGTCAACGTCTGGAACACCAGCGTGACCAACGTACGCATCGTGAAAGCGTCTCCTGGGCAGCGGGCGAACATCCGTGTCGTCGCGGATCCGGGTTGGCCGCGGGCCACGCTCGGGCCCGTCCGTCCCGGTGGTCAGGTCACGGTCTGGTACGGCAGGGAAGCCGTCCAGCAGGGCTACAACAAGGTTCGGATCGCCTCCCACGAACTCGGCCACAGCCTTGGGCTGCCCGACCGGAAACCCGGTCCGTGCTCGTCGTTGATGTCCGGGTCGACCGGCGGGGTCAGTTGCGCCAACACGAAACCCAACGCCGCGGAAGCCGCGCAGGTGCAACGAAACTACGCCGGAAGCCTGGTGTCGCAGAACGCCGACGCGGGGCGCGTACTCGTCGACGCGCCCTGAATCACGTCACGTCAGGGGATGTCGCCCGGCATCCCCTGACGCGGTGAAACTCCGTCGGTAGGCCGTCGGCGTGACGCGCATCGTGCGGGTGAAGTGGTGCCGGTAGGTCACTGCCGTGTCGAAGCCGACGGACGTGGCGACGTGGTCGATCGGCAGCGTGGTCTTTTCCAGCAGCGGCAGGCTCGCGTGCACGCGCTGGGCGATGAGCCAGCGGATCGGGCTGGTGCCGGTGCTGCGCGCGAAATGCCGGAGGTAGCTGCGCGGGGACATGTTCGCGGTGCGCGCGAGCGTCTCGACGGTGATGGGTTCCGTGAGGTTCGAAAGCGCCCAGGACATGCTGGCCGTGACGCGGCTGTCGTCCGCGTCGGCGATCACCGGCGATTCGATGAACTGCGCCTGGCCACCGTCGCGGTGTGCGGGGACGACCAGCCGGCGCGCGACGGCGTTGGCGATCGTGGGGCCGTGGTCCTTGCGTACCACGTGCAGGCACAGGTCCAGGCCGGCGGCGCTGCCCGCGCTCGTCAGGATCGGGTCGTCGTCGAGGTAGAGGACGTCCGGGTCGACGTCGACGCGGGGGAAGCGCCGTGCGAGGACGGGGGCGTATTGCCAGTGCGTCGCGGCGCGGCGGCCGTCGAGCAGGCCCGCCGCGGCCAGCGCGAAGGCGCCCGAGCAGATCGACACGATCCGCGCTCCGCGCCGGAAAGCCAAGCGTAGAGCGGAAATCACCGCGGGTGGGCAGTCGCCGTGGATATCGCCGACGCCGGGCACGATGACCGTGCTCGCCGCGGCGAAGGCGTCGAGATCGCCGTCGGCGTGCAGCGTGGCGCCGCCGATGATCCGCACGGGGCCCGGACGCGCGGAGCAGATCGTCAGCCGGTACCAGTCGACGTCGAACTCCGGCCGGGGCAGGCCGAAGACCTCGGTGACGATGCCCAGTTCGAACGCGGACATGCCGTCGTAGAGCAGGACCGAGACTGTCGACATGGCGAGATCTTAGCGAACAGCGGCGTTCACGCCACTGTTCGCTCGGAGCCACGCCCAGCACGATGAACGCCATGAGCACTGTTCTCGCCACCTCACCGGCTACTCCGATCGACGCCGTCGCCCACTTCGCCGGACGTCTCGCGTTCGAGGCCGACGTCAGCGACGTCCACGCCGACCTCGAAGCCCGTGTCGACGGCTTGGTCGTCGTCGATTCCCGCAGCGTCGAATCCTGGGACCAGGGGCACCTTCCCGGCGCGCTTCACCTGCCGACCGCGCGGATCGCCGAACGCGCCCGCGACCTCGTCCCGCACGACGCCGTCGTGGTCACCTACTGCTGGGGCCCCGGCTGCAACGGCGCAACCCGCGCCGCGCTCGCCTTCGCCCGGCTCGGCTACCGGGTCAAGGAGATGATCGGCGGTTACGAGTACTGGGTCCGGGAGGGCTTTCCGGTCGACTCCGCGGCCGGGCGGCGGGAGGCCGACGCGGACCCGCTGACCGCGCCGGTGTCCGCCGTCGCGTGCGGTTGCTGACCCCGAGGTCTTGCCGTGAGCCGGGGCCTGGTGATCAGATGGCCGGGTGGCCGAATCCGAGATCTGCGCACTGACCGCTCGTGAACTCGCCGATCGGCTCCGGGCGCGGGAAGTGTCCGCGCGCGAAGTCACGCAGGCTCACCTGGACCGCGTCGAGCAGGTCAACCCGCAGGTCAACGCTGTCGTCACCCGCACCGTGGAAAGCGCTCTCAGTGCGGCCGCGGCGGCCGACGAGCGGCTCGCGGCAGGCGAGGAAGTCGGGCCGCTGCACGGGATTCCCATGGCGCACAAGGACAGTCACGAGACCGCGGGCATCCGCACGACCTACGGTTCGCCGCTGCTCGCCGACTACGTGCCCGAGCGCGACGAGCTGCTCGTCGAACGGCTGCGCGCGGCCGGGGTCATCACGATCGGCAAGACGAACGTGCCCGAGTTCGCCGCGGGCTCGCACACGTTCAACCCGGTTTTCGGCCTGACGCGCAATCCCTACGACCGCACGCGGTCCGCGGGCGGCAGCAGCGGCGGCGCGGCGGCCGCGCTCGCCTGCGGGATGCACCCGCTCGCCGACGGCAGTGACATGGGCGGTTCGCTGCGCAACCCGGCGTCGTTCTGCAACGTCGTCGGCTTCCGGCCTTCGCCCGGCCGTGTGCCGGACTGGCCGCGCGCGATGGGATGGACGACGATGGCGGTTAAGGGCCCGATGGCCCGCACGGTCGCCGACGCGGCGCTGCTGCTGTCGGTCATGGCCGGCCCCGACCCGCGGGACCCGACCTCGCTGGAAACGCCGGGATCCGTGTTCGCGCAACCACTCGACGCCGATCCGCGCGGTCTGCGCGTGGCGTGGTCGCCCGATCTCGGCGGCAGTCTCCCGGTCGACCCAGCGGTGGCCGCGGTCGTCGAGCGGGCTGCGCGGACCTTCGAGGACCTCGGCTGCCACGTCGAACGGGACTGCGTCGACTTCACCGGCGCCGACGAGGTGTTCCGGACCTTGCGCGCGTGGAGTTTCGCGCAAACCCATGCGGAGCACCGCGATCGGCTCAAGGCGACCTTGGCGCAGAACGTCGAGGAAGGACTCCGTCTGTCCGGTGTGGACATTGCGCGAGCCGAAGTGCTGCACACCGCGTTGTTCCACCGCACCCGGGAGTTCTTCGAGCGCTACGACATCCTGCTGCTGCCGGTGAGCCAGGTACCGCCGTTCGACGCTGAACTGGAGTACCCGGCGTCGGTCGACGGCGTGCCGATGGAGGACTATCTGGGCTGGATGCGCTCGGCGTTCTTCGTGAGCGCCACGGGAAGCCCGGCATTGTCGGTGCCTGCCGGGTTCACCCCGGAGGGGCTCCCCGTGGGGGTGCAGCTCGTCGGAGCACACCGCGCGGAACTCAGCGTGCTGCGGGCCGGGCACGCCTTCGAACAGGCGACGCGGTTCGCGGACCGGCGTCCCGACTTGCTGGACTGACCGGTTTCCCCAGCCACCGCCCGAGCACGGTGAGCGCGGCGGGCAGCAGGACACCGCGGATCAGCGTCGCGTCGAGCAGGATCGCGAACGCCATCCCGAGGCCCATCATCTTGTACTCGATCGCGCTCAGTGTAAGGAAAACGCTGAAGACACCGGTCATGATCACCGCCGCGCTGGTCACCACGCCGGCTCCCGAGGCCGTGCCGCCGATGATCGCTTCGCGGGCGCTCATCCCGGACAGCCATCGCTCGCGGATCCGGCTGAGAATGAAGATGTGGTAATCCATGCTGAGCCCGAACAGCAGCACGAACAGGAACACCGGGAGCCAGTCGAGCACCCCGCCGTACGGGGTGAAACCCAGCAGTGACGCGAAATTCCCGTCCTGGAACACCCACGTCAGCACCCCGTACGCGGCGCCGACCGAGAGCAGGTTCAGTGCGATCGACATGATCGCGACACCGATCGAGCGGAACGCCGCCCACAGCAGGACGAACGCGAGCAGCAGGATGAAGCCGAAAACGTACGGCGTCCGGTCGGCCACCTTCGCCGCGAAGTCGTGCGCGATGGCGGTCTTGCCCGCGACGGCGAACCCAATCCCGCCGACCTTGCCCAGGGTCGCCGGGAGAACGTCCTCACGCAGTGTCTTCAGTGCCTGATCCGAGGCCAGGGAACCATTACCCGCCAAGGGAATGCGGACTACGAGCGCCTGATCGACGGACACCGTGACAACCGGCCCCGCGGTTCGCGCCCCGAGTTCCGCGATGGCGTTCCGCGCGGCAGGGGTGTCGACCGGGCCGCCCCGTCCGTTCCAGACGACGATGTGCGCCGGGATGGCCGCACCGGGGAACGCGTCCTGCATGCGCACCGCGGCGTCGATCACCGGGACGCTGCGCGGCAGGCTTTCCGTGGCCAGCGGCGCCTGGAGCTGGATCCTGCTCGCGGGCAACGCCAGGACGGCGAGGAGGACGACGGCGAGCCCACCCCACAGCGTCGGACGCCGCGTGACGACCTCGGCGATCTTGGCCCAGAACCGGGAATGGTCGGCCGTGGTCCGGCGCCGGCCGAGCCAGGGCAGCCTGCCGCGGTCGACCCAGTGGCCCAGCAGGGAAAGCAACGCGGGCAGCGCGGTCACCGACGCGGCGACGGTCAGCCCGACAACCAGGATCGAGCTGATCGCGAACCCGCGGAGCTGGTCGAGTCCGGTGAAACCCAGCCCGGTCACACACAGCGCGACGGTGAGCCCGGAGACGGCCACGACCCGGCCCGAGGTGCCGGCGGCGGTCCGGATCGCCTGGTCGACCGGACGCCCGGCAGCGCGTTCCTCGCGTTCCCGGCGGAGGAAGAACAACGAGTAGTCGACCCCGACCGCGGTCCCGATGAGCAACGTCATCACTGTGGTGGCGCTGTTGATCGGCACCACTTTGTCCACAGCGGACAGAAAGCCGAACGTCGCGGTCACCGCGGTCGCGGTCAGCAGCAACGGGATCGACGCGGCGATCAGCGCCCCGAAGACGAACAGCAGGATCACCACGGTGAGCGGGAGGGAGATCAGTTCGGACCGCTTGATGTCCTGCTTGATGCTCTTGTCCACCACGGTGCTCAGGCTCATGTCCCCGGCCTGCGCTACCAGGACTGCGGGATGCCGCGCGGCCACGGCGTCCACGGCCGCGCTCGCGGCGGTGAAATGCGGACGGATTTCCGCGTCGGTGCCGGTGATCTGGAACGTCACCAGCCGCGACCTGCCATCCGGTGCGTCGACCGGCGTGCGGAGGCCGGTGACCGCGTCCGACGCTTGGAGGGTGCGCACGAGATCGTCGGTCGCCGACCGGATTTCGGCGTCGTCGCGCGGTTCACGTTGTTGCACGAGGACGTTTTCCAGAAGTGGTTCGTAACTGTTCTGGGCGCGGAGAATCCCTTGTGCTGTACCGGATTCTCCGGCGTCGGAGCTGGGAAGGCTGGAACCGGGGACGAGCGAGCCGACGGCCAGTGCGAGCACGACGAGCGCGAGCCAGCCGAGGAGGACCGCGGCGCGGTGCCGGATCGACCAGCCCGCGATCCGCTCGATCACCGGCCCCCGCAGGTCCGGGGTGCCTGTGGGCAGCATGAACTAAAGTCCTTCCGTGAAGGAGCTATCTGTGTAAGGACTCGCCCTTGGGCGAGGTGCTTCTTCCACCTGGGCCGTCGAGTTGCCGCTCGGCGGCCCAGGGCCTTGCTCTTACTCGACGGTCTTATTCGACCTCCTTGAGGACGCGTTCGATGGAACGCAACCGGTCCTGGACGTCCGCGAGACGCCGTTCGGTTTCCTCCTGCGACCGCGTCGCCCGGTCGGCCAGCGCCCGGTACTCGTGCTCGCGCGCCAGCGCCGCCTTGGCCCGCCAGGTCGAGGCCAGCTGCACGATGGCGACGGTGAGCACGACGGTGATCAGCACGAAAACCCCGGTCACCCCGATGATTTCCTGCCACTGGTGCCAGTTCATGACCGTGCTCCCTCGTCCGAGCCGTCCCCCTGGACGGAATCCGGTGTGCTCAGCGTCGGTACCGCCGCCGCGACGGCCTGCGGGGTGAGCTGGACCGAAAACGGCGTGACCTCGTAGAACTTCATGGCCTTGCCGTCGGCCGAGACCTCGAGACTGGACGTCACCAGCCCCGCCGCCTCCAGCTTGCGCAGGTGTACCTGGAGGAGTGCGCGGCTGATCCGCAGCTCGCGCGCCAGCTCGCTGACGTAGGCGCGTTCGGCGAGCAGCGCGGCGACGATGCGAAGCCGGTGCGGATTCGCGAGCGTCCCGAGCAGCCGGACGAGCTCGTCGCCGGTCGGCGAAGAGCCGCTCACCACGACGTCCCCCACATGCTAATAAAAGTTAGCAGGTGCCGACTCGGGTTGTCACCTGGTTCGGATTCGTGGCGGTTGACAGGCCTTTCACGAGCACGCCAGGATGGGATCACATTCAGATGATAGGAACATGTGATGACGACATCCGAAGGCATGGTGGACCTCACCGACGCCGAACTCGTGCGGGATCCGTTCACGGCGTATTCGCGGATCCGGGAGCGTGCGGCGCTGGCCAAGGCGGTCGTTCCCGGCATCGAGCCCATGTGGCTGGTCACCCGGTACGACGACGTCAAGCTCGTCATGAGCGATCCGAGGTTCGTCAGCTCCGCCGCGGCCGTGCCGGGCGCGGTGGACCTGCGGGAACAGCTGTGGCGTGCCACGGGGATCCCCGAAGAGCACTTCGTCTACCTGAAGTCGGGGATCAGCGAGGTCGACGGCGCCGAGCACGCTCGGCTGCGCGGCCTGGTCACCAGGGCGTTCACCGTGCGACGGGTCACCGAGCTGCGTCCGAGGATCGCTGAACTCACCGAGCGCCTTCTGGACGAACTACCCGGCCAAGCCGAGGACGGCGTCGTCGATCTGTTGCGGCACTTCGCGTATCCGCTGCCGATCGCGGTGATCTGCGAACTGGTCGGCATTCCCGAGGCGGATCGGCCACAGTGGCGGGAGTGGAGTGCCGCGCTGGCCGCGGGATTCGGCCCCGGAGTGGCCGAGGCGCTGGCGGGAATGGTGGATCACGTCCGGGTGCTCCTCGAATTCCGGCGGCACCACCCCGCGGACGACCTGATCACCGGACTGGTCCGCGCGCAGGCCGAGGACGGCGATCGGCTCAGCGACGTCGAGATGATCGCGCTGGTGCAGAACCTCGTGGTCGCCGGGCACGAGACCACCGCGCACCTGCTGGCCAACGGCACCGCCGCGCTGCTCACTCATCCCGATCAGCTCGCCCTGCTTCGCGCGGATCCCGCCCTGCTGCCGAAGGCCGTACACGAGCTGATGCGCTGGTGCGGGCCCGGGCTGGGCACCCGGATGCGGTACGCCGCCGAAGACGTCGAGATCGGCGGCGAACTGGTCCGCCGCGGCGAAGCCGTGATGCCGGTGCTCGCCGGGGCGAACTACGACCCGCGTAAGTTCACCGCTCCCGAGCGGCTCGACATCACCCGCGATCCTGGGCGCGCGGAAACCCACGTCGGATTCGGTGCGGGACCGCACTACTGCCTTGGTGCCGCGCTGGCCCGGCAAGAGGCCGAGATCGCCTTCGGCGCGTTGTTCCGGCGCTGTCCCGGACTCGCGCTCGCGGTCGAGCCGGAGGAGTTGCGGCACGGGCCGAATCCGGGCACCTGGCAGCTCGACGCGTTGCCCGTCCGGTGGTGAACCGTGGTGTCACAGCGGGTGGTCCAGCCACACGTTCGGCTCAACGTAGACGCCGAGGTCGCGCTTCACCGAAGCCAGTACGGGCGCGATGCCGCCAGGCACCGTGTTGAGCCCGTCGACGAGTTCGACACCGGTCCACTCCCGCCACTGCGCGAGCGTGCCGGTGACCGTCATCGCGAACGGCGCGACGCCGATCAGCCGCGCGCCGAGCCGTTCGTGCGTGCGCAACCACGGGTCGGCGAACAATCCGTCCGCACGCTTCCGCGTCACATAGTCCACAATGGACTCGTTCGGTCGCTGCTCCAGTCCGGTCGGCCGCACCGGGACGACGAGCCGTGACAGCCCGGCGGCGCGTGCTTTCGCCCTCAGCTCCGTGAGCATGACCGCGGCGAGTCCTCGGCCTCGCGCGTGTTCGGCCACTGTGACCTCGATGGCGACCAGGCTGGTCGGGGCCCGCCCGTCCATGACGTCCTCGGCCGCCCACAGCAACGCGCCGTCCCAGCCGTGTTCGGGCAGCTCCGGTCGTTCGCCGGTCGGGAACTCCACCGGGATCGCGGCCGCGCGAGCCACCGGGACGTCGTCGTCCAGCAGCACCAGGAAGAACTCGGGCCACCGCGTGGCCAGCCGCTTCGACTTCGCCAGCAGGCCCACCACGTCGTGACTCAGGAACTCCCCGCCGACGGTGCCGAGGTCGAGCGCGGCCCGCCGCAACTCCGGCCGGGTCGCCAGGTCCTCCATGCGCATTGGCCCAGTAGAGCCGATCTTCCCGGCCGACGCGACGAGAATTCCGTGCGGGAACGGCGATCTCGCGTGATCGAACACGGCACTCGCGTGATTGGACGCGGAACTGGCGTGATTGGACGGCGAACTCGTGTGTCAGAGCGGGTGGTCCATCCAGACGTTGGGCTCGACGTAGATACCGACGTCGTGCGACACCGAGGCGTGGACCGGGGCGATGCCGCCGGGGATCCGGTTCGGACCGTCGGCGAGCTTGACCCCGGTCCACTCCCGCCATTGGGCGAGCGTGCCGGTGACCGTCAGCGCGAAGGGCGCGATCTTCACCAGCCGCGCGCCCAGCCGCTCGTGGGTCCGCAGCCAGCGGTCGGCGAACAGCCCGTCCTCCCGGCGGCGGACGGCGTACTCCGGCATCGGCACGTCCGGCTCGGCTTCCTTGCCGATCGGGCGCACCGGCGCCACCAGCCGGGTCAGTCCGGTTTCGGCGGCTCGCGCCTTGAACGCCTTCAACGCGTGCGTCGAGAGACCGGTCCCCAGCAGGTGTCGCGCCACCACGATTTCGAGTGCCACCAGGGTGGTCGGCGCGCGACCGTCGACAAGATCCTCGAGGGCCCAGCGCAGTGCCGCGTCCCAGCCGTCGTCGGGCAGTTCGGGGCGGTCCGCGGTCGGGAACGCGACCGGGATGGACAGCGCCCGCGCCATCAGCGTGTCGTCGTCATCGAGAAGAACAAGGGAATACTGGCCCCAATGCTTCAGCAATCGCTCGGGTGCGATCACCTTGCCGCCGGGGCCGCGATAGAGGAATTCGCCGCCGACGTCACCGAGCCGCAGTGCGGGATCGACCAGATCCGGCCTGCCGGAGAGATCCACAACGCGCATCGGCACAGTAAACCGAGATGATCATGGCCGGGATACCTGCTTACGGGCGAAGCGCGCGGATCGCGGCCGTGCCGCGAGAAACTCAGCGCATGGGCAGCACCTTCCTCCGCTTGGTCAGCGCCGTCGGGCTCAGGTTGGCGTTGGTGCCCGCGTGGTGGCCGTCGAGATAGCCGGTGCCCGACAGCCGCCGGGGCGGGGCCGCGCGCAGATCGCTGAACTGCTCGTCGAAGGCCTGCTGCACCATCGCCGTGCGATCGCGGACGACCAGCTCGGCCGACCGCCCGCTCGCCGACATCGCGGTGTGACTCCGCGCCGCGTGCTCCTCGGCCTGGCGCAATCGTTCGTACACCGCCCGCGCGAACCCGTGCAGCCACGTCCGCCGGTACGCGGCCAGCGATTCACCGCGGAACACGCGGTTCTCCGGCCGTACCCTGGTCAGCTGCGTCGTCGCCTGCAACAGCAGGCTGGTGAACAGCAGCTCCACGCGTTCGAGGTCGGAACGGAAACCGAAGACGGTCACCGCCTCGACGCCCTTGGCCGCGCGATGCAGCAGCGTGCGGCAGCGCAGCGGGAACGCGATGTTGGTCAGCAGCGTGGCCTTGTCCCTGCTGTACGGGTTGTCGAGCGGGATCTTGCGCATGCCGATCTCGTCGGCGCCCGTGCCCGCGTCGGCGACCATCGCGCGGTCGATCCCGTACCGGGCTATCAGCTCGGCGGCCTTGGTGTTGTACAGCTCGGCTTCCGCCTCGGTGACCGCCGGGTCCTCCGCCTTGGCGAGCAGCTTCCGGACCCGCGCGAGCAGCATGTCGTGGTCGGGCAATGGTCCCCCTTCCTGTTCGGGCGAGGCCCAGCCTGGTTGGGTGGGCACGGGGACAAGATAGGACGCGGGTACGACAATATTCGATCAGGTGTTCGGGCAGGGGAGGTGGTCGGTGTGTCCGCCGAAGTGGCCGTCGTCGGCTCCGGGCCCAACGGCCTGGCCGCCGCTGTGCTGCTGGCCAGAGCCGGTCTCGGCGTCGAGGTGTACGAGTCCGCCCCCGAGATCGGCGGTGGCGCCCGCACGGTGTCGCTGTTCGACGCCGACGTCCGGCACGACGTCTGCGCCGCGGTGCATCCGATGGCCGCGGCCTCGCCGTTCTTCCGCGGCTTCGACCTCGCCGCACACGGCGTCGAACTGCTCCACCCGGAGATCTCCTACGCCCATCCGATCGACGAGCACCGCACTGCCCTGGCCTACCCCGGTCTGGACCGGACCTGCGCCGGGCTCGGCGCCGACGGCGATCGCTGGCGACGTCTCATGGCGCCGCTCGTCGACCGCAGCCCGGGCGTGGTCGAGGCGTTGCTCGGCGACCTCCGGCACCTCCCGCGCGACCCGCGCGCCGCCGCCCTGCTGCCGTTCCGGATACTCACGCAGGGCCTCGGATTCCATGGTCCGGAAGCACCCGCGCTGCTGACCGGCGTCGCCGCGCACACGATGTCCCGGCTGCCCTCGCTCCCCGCGGCGGGCGCGGCATTGCTCCTCGGCCACCTCGCGCACGCGACCGGCTGGCCGCTCCCGCGCGGCGGCAGTCAGTCGATCGTCGACGCGCTCGCCGCGGACCTGCTCGCCCACGGCGGCCGGATCCACCTCGACAGCCGGGTCACCGACCTGCGGCAGCTCGCCCACGCCCGCGCCGTCCTGCTCGACCTCGTGCCCCGCGGCGTGCTCGACATCGCGGGCGAACTGCTGCCAGCCGGATACCGGCGTGCACTGGAGCGGTACCGGTACGGCCCGGGGGCGGCGAAGGTGGACTTCCTCGTATCGGAGCCGATTCCCTGGCGCGACAAGCGGATCGGCGCGGCCGGAACCGTCCACATCGGAGGGACAGCGGCGGAGGTGCGCACGGCGGAGAACGCCGTCGCGGCGGGAAGACACGCGGACGAGCCGTTCGTGCTTCTCTCCGAGCCGATGACCACCGACCCGTCACGCGGGCTTTCCGGCAAGCGTCCAGTGTGGACATACACCCACGTCCCCCACGGCGATCCGCTCGACGCCACCGACCTCGTCCGCCGTCGGATCGAACGGTTCGCACCCGGATTCTCGGACACGATCCTCGCGTCGGCCGCCCGGCCGGCGTCGGAACTGGAGGCATACAACGCGAACTACGTCGGCGGGGACATCGCCGGGGGCGCGGTGAGCCCGCGGCAGCTGCTCGCCCGCCCGGCAGCACGCTGGAATCCCTACCGCACGCCGCTGAGTGGCGTGTACCTCTGCTCGGCCGCGACGCCGCCCGGATCCGGTGTCCACGGAATGGCCGGAATGCACGCGGCGAAGGCGGTGCTACGCCGCGAGTTCGGCATCCAGAGCCTTCCCGCCGGCTGGGAGACGTAACATTCTTCCAAGCCGCCGGGGCGCATCGGTGCGCAAAGTGGGCCCATGACTGACGAAACCACCCAGGAATCGGCCCTGTCCCTGGCCGACGGCACCCTCCACATCCGCCAGGACGGCCCCCGCGACGCTCCCGCGGTCCTGCTCGTCCACGGGTCCGCGTCGTCGGCCCGTTCCTGGGATCCGCTGGTGCCGATGCTGGCCGAGACGCATCGCGTCATCCGGCTCGATCTGCTCGGCCACGGTCGATCCGCCAAACCGGACGACGCGCGGTACGAGATCCCGGACCAGGGTCGCCGGGCGGGCGAGGTGCTGGATCTGCTCGGCGTGCGCAGCGCTGTCGTGGTCGGCCACTCCACCGGCGGCTCGGTCGCCACCGCCCTCGCCGAGCAACGGCCTGGCCTGGTGACCGCGCTGGCGCTCATCAACACCGGGCCCTGCTTGGACGCGTTCATCGCGCAGGAGTTCGCCATCGGCCCCGCGCAGTGGCCCGAGCTGACCGACGAGCAGATCCGCCAGGCCATGCGCCCCGCCTTCAGCCGCCCGGGTTTCGTGATTCCCCAGCAGCTCGTGGACGACGTGCGCGGGATGACCTACCACGCCTTCACCGCGACATTCCAGGCGTCCAGCGGCTACCTGGCGCAGCGGCCACTCCCTGATCGGCTGAAATCCCTCGGCAAACCGCTCCTGGTGATCTTCGGCGAAGAAGACCGGAGATGGCGCTCTTCCTCCGCCGCCGACTATCGCGTGGTCGCGGGCGCGCGCGTCGAGCTGCTGTCCGGCGTCGGGCATTCGCCCATGCTCGAGGATCCACCTCGGACCGCAGAGCTCCTTCTGCCCTTTCTCACGCGGGCGGAGTGAAACCCGCGCTAAGTGGGTTGCGCCAGGGCACCGCGAGGGCCAGTGTCACACCTAATACTGGGTGGCTCTGGAGGGGCAATGCGAACCATGCGTGTGCTCGCCGCGATCGGGCTGGCGAGCGTCTCCCTGCTCTCCACCGCCGTGCCGGCGTCGGCAGCCGACGATCCGGCGAGGCAGGTGGTGATCCGTGACGGTGAGACGAAACCCGTCTACGACTACGCGAAGGCGGTGCGGGAACAGGTCTACGTCGAAACACCGGTCGACAGCGACCGCGACGGCAAACGGGACCGGGTTTCGGTGTACGTCACCCGGCCGAAGGAAACCGACGGCGGGCTGAAGGTCGCCAGCATCATCGAGCCGAGCCCGTACTTCGGCGGCACGATCGACGCGCCGTACCACCCCGCCGACGTCACCGACGTGCCGCGGATCTCGCCGTGGTCGCCGCCGACCGGCCCACAGCCCCCGGTGAACTACAACCGGGTCTACTACGACAACTACTTCGTCTCGCGCGGCTACGCCGTGCTGTCGGCGAACACGCTCGGCACCGGCGACTCCGACGGCTGCCCGAGCGCGATCGGGCCCGAAGAGAAGACCGGCATGAAGACGGTCGTGGAGTGGCTGACCGGCAAGGCGAAGGCGTTCACCAAGGACGGCAAGGAGGTCAAGGCCTCCTGGTCCACCGGCAACGTCGCGATGGCCGGCAAGAGCTACGACGGCACGCTGCCGGTCGCGGTCGCGAGCACCGGCGTCAAGGGGCTGAAGACGATCGTCTCGATCTCCGGCATCGCGAGCTGGTACGACTACTACCGCGCGGAAGGCGGGGTCGTGTCACCCGGCGGGTATGTCGGCGAGGACGCCGACCTGCACGCGAAAGTGGTGCTGACCCGCAAGAATCCGGAGGTCTGCGCGGGCCCGATCCACGAGATGGAAAAGGCGATGGACCGGGTTTCCGGGGACTACAACGCCTTCTGGGACCAGCGGAACTTCGCCAAGGACCTCGGCAACTACCACGGCAGCGTGTTCCAGGTGGCCGGGATCAACGACTGGAACGTCAAGCCCAAGAACTTCACCGATCTGTGGGAAGCCTTGGGCCGCAACGACATCACCCGCAAGCTGTGGCTGCACCAGGCCGCGCACGACGACCCGCTCTATGTCGCCGAACAGTCCTGGCTCGACGCGGTGCACCAGTGGTTCGACCACGAGCTCTACGGCGTCCGCAACAACGTGCTGCGACAGCCGAAGGTGCACTTCGAGACGTCACCGGGGAAGTGGACCGACTACCGCGACTACCCGGAACCCGGCGCGCACGACGTCACGCTGCGGCTCGGCGCGTCGCACGGGGACCAGCCGGGCGTGCTCGGCCCGTGGGTGCCCGGTTACGGGCGGAAGCAGCAGTTCGTGGACGACCCGGCGAGGACGGCGGACAGCCTGATCGCCGCGCAGGAGAAGGCCGATCCGAACCGCCTGCTGTACGTGTCCGAGCCGCTGCCGAAGGACGTCCGCATCTCCGGGACGCCCGAGGTCAGCGTGCGGGCGTCGGTGGACGGGAAGTCGCCGTACCTGAGCGCGCTGCTCGTGGACTACGGCACCGATCAGCGGATCACCGGGTTCGGCCCGACGAAGGACACCTGGTGCTTCGGGGACACGCTCGGCACTGACTCCGGATGCCGGCCGAAGTACGCCTACACCACCGCGCAGACGCCGTACGACGTGATCAGCCGCGGCTGGCTGGACGTGCGGAACCGGCATTCCGACAGCCGGACCGAGCCCATCCAGGCCGGGCGGACGTACTCCTTCGGCTGGGACCTGCAGCCGCGGCAGTACCAGCTGAAGGCCGGACACCGCCTCGGCGTCGTGCTCCTGGTGACCGACCGGGACTACACGCTGCACTACCCGGCGGGCACGAAGGTTTCGGTGACACTGGGCGAAAGCTCGATCCGGCTCCCCGTGGTCGGCTGAGTTCCCTGGTCGTGCCGTTAAGGCCACCTTACGGGCGTCCGACGCCCGTAAGGTGGCCTTGACGGCGCTTCAGCCGAGGTAGGCGTCGAGGGTGACGGCGAGGGCGACTTCGGCCGACGGTGCGAAGCTCGCCCCGGCCAGGCCGCCCCACAGCCACAGCTGGGCGAGCCCGTGCAGCGCGGCCCACAACGACGTCGCCAGCAGCCGTGGATCCGTTCCCTGGTGCCAGTTCCCGGCCTGGACGGCGGCGACGAGCTCGGCGAAGAAGTCGAACACCGCGCTGCTCACCGCGGTGAGTTCCGGGTCGTCGGGGTCGATCAGATCCCGGCGGAACATGAGCTCGAACATCGCCGGGTTCCCCAGCGCGAAGTCGAGATAGCCGTGGCACGCGGCGGTGAGCCGCTCCCTGGCGGTACCGTCGGGCAGCAGCTCGCGACGTTCGAGCAGCTGACGGTAGCCGAGCACGGCGACGGCCGAGAGCAGTTCGGCGCGGCCGGAGAAATGCCGCAGCGGAGCGCCGTGGGACACGCCCGCGGCCTTCGCGATGCCGCGCAGGGTCACCGCGCCGACACCCTCCTCGGCGAGCAGGGTGTTCGCGGTGCTGATCAGATGGTTTCGGGTGCCCATGCGCCCAAAGTGTCCACTTCGGACAGTGCGACAGGCTGGAGTTCCGGCCGCTTGGGGAGAAAGCCGTCGCCCGACGAACGGCCGGTCAGGCGATTGCGGACGCGGGTGAGCATCGCGGGAGCGACGTGCTCGCGGAACCAGCGCAGGTCGCCACGCAGGCCGGGCCGGACGTCGGTGCCCGGCAACGGCCGCAGCCAGTCGTGTGCGAGCCCGAGCCGGTCCAAGACGTGCCCGGCGACGCGCCGGTGTCCTGCCTCCGAGAGGTGCAGCCGATCCGGGCCGAAGTAGCGGGAGTCGTGGGCGGCCTGGTCGGGCCACAGGTCGACGAGCAGGGTGCCGTAGCTGACCGACGCCTCGCGGATCGCGTCGTTGAGCGCGGTCACCCGCGGGCGCATCCGGCGGACGAACGGCACCCGGTCGGAGATGTCGCTGAGCGTGAAGGTGACGACGGTCGGGGCGAGCCGGGCGCAGGCGCGGATGGCGGCGTCGACGCGGCGGGCGACCGTGCGCTCGTCCCAGTCGCGGTGCAGGACGTCGTTGCCACCGCCGAACAACGCGATCAGGTCGGGCGCGAGCCGCCGCGCTGTCGGGATCTGCTCGGCGGTGATCTGGTCGAGCCGCCTGCCGCGCACCGCCAGGTTGGCGTACTGGAAGCCGTCGTGGGCGAGCCGTGCGGCCACGAAGTCCGCCCAGCCGCGGTACTGGTCGCTGCCGGGGTACGGGTCGTCGAGCCCTTCAGCGCAGCTGTCGCCGAGAACGACGAAACGGTCGTGATGCATCAACGTCTCCGTAACCCATGGTTCACCTTGTAGACACTGTCTATCAAACGTCTGTAGACGCTGTCTACTTCCGGGTGGCGGTCTCGCTCGCTCGGGTTAGGCGGCGCGACGTCGTTTGCGCCACGAATACACCGCGACCCCGGCGCCGGGCGCGGCCGTCAGCAGGCCGATCACGGTGCCTGCCAGGGGAGAGTGGCTGAGGAACGCGACCATCGCGCACAACTCGCCGAGGACGACGGCCGCACCGAAGAAGAACTCCCGAAGGATGCGGAGGGTGTTCGTGGTGCGTCGATCGGATTCCACCACCTGAGTGAACGCCTCGACCGCTTTCATCGGGTCCGCTCCGGAGCCTTCGCGCGCAGAGCGATGCGGAGCGCGGGAATCCGGACGAGCAGCCGGAAGGCGTACAGCAACTGCGCGCGGCGTGGATGGGCCGATTGCGCCAGTTCATCGAGTTCGCTCAGATACTCGTCGAAGTAGCGTTCGCGGTCGGCGGGTGGCAGGACACGCGACGCCCAGCTGATGGCGCGTTGCGGACCCGATGCGATGGGGCGCCGAGTCGGCGGCGGGGGAGGTTGCGTCGTCGGCCGCGTGGGTTCTTCTGCCTCGAAGAGATCGCCCGGCACCTCGGTCATCGGGTTGGGCGGGTGGTCGCGCAGGCGATGCCTCCCCGATGGCGTTGCTTCCGGTGATTCCGGTCCGGGTTCCGGTTCGGGCGTCTCCGGCGGAGTGGTGACCCGTGCGACGTGGTCCAGGAACTTTCGTCGCGGATTGTCCTCGTCTTCGCTCGGTCCCGTGGGCGGGGGGAAGTAGGGGACCGGAGGCGGGGCGCCGTAGTCCGGAGGTTCGAAAGGCGGATAGCCGTAACGCGGGTAGCCGTAGGGCGCGTCGTCGTGAGGCGGATAGTCGTAGGGCGGCGGATCCCCGTAACCGCGTTCGTAGCCGTAGACCGACGAAGGTGAGCCGTAATCGAATTCTCGCGATGGGGAGGATTCCGCGGTCACGGCAGGCCTCCCGCGGTCCCCGGCCGCAACCGGTCCAGGCCCTTGGCTCTCGGCGCCGCACGGTGCAATGCCGCCTTCACCGTGGCCAGGCTGTCCGGATTCAGCCGGTAGTACCGCCGCTTCGGCCGGCCTTCCTCCCGCGCGTCGATGTTCTCCCAGCGGCTGAGCAGCCATCCGGCCTTCTCCAGCCGCGCCAGGATCGGGTGGATCGTGCCGCTGGGCAGCCCGGCCGCATCGCACAGCTGGAGGCCGTACATCTCCCGATCCGGTTCGTCGATCAGGACGTGCAGGACGAGCTGCGTCGGCAGCGTCATCCGTGGCTCACGGGAACCAACCATGCAAGAACTCTACCTAGCCCCTAGGTAGAGTTCAAGCGAGCCGAACTCGATGGGCCAACGCGACCACGCGGCGCGGGTTGCCGGACGCCGGCTGCTCACCGGCGAGGAGGTCGCGGCGCTGGGGTAACTATACGAACGGTCGTGCTATATTCGGCGGCATGACCGAGTTCGGAGTGGCCGGGGTATACGTGGGCAAGCCGAGCGTGCTCGGGCACCAGCGGGATCAGCCGGTGCTGAGCGCGATCACCAAGGCGAGGGTCGAGGCGCCGGAACTGGCGCTCACCGAGATCAATCTCGACGGGGACGACCAAGCCGACCGCACCGTGCACGGCGGTGTCGACAAAGCGGTTTACGTCTACCCCGCCGAGCACTACCGCGCCTGGGCCGAGGATTCCTTCACCGCCGCACCCGGCGACTTCGGGGAGAACGTGTCGGTGACCGGCGCCGCCGAGGAGGAGGTCCGCGTCGGCGACGTCTGGGAGTGGGGTGACGCGCTGCTCCAGGTGTCGCAGCCGCGGACGCCGTGTTTCAAGCTGGCGATGAAGACGCGCCGCAAGGACATCATCCCCGCGATGATCGACTCCGGGCGCAGCGGTTGGTACTTCCGCGTGCTGCGCCCCGGCACAGTGCCGACGAGCGGCGCGATGAAGCTCGTCGAACGCAGCGACGGGCCGAGTATCACCGAGGTTTACTTGGTGTCGTACGCCAACATCGGGCAGCTGGACCCGTCACGGCACGACGCGCTCTTCGCGCTGGCCGACAGGGTGGTGAACACGCCCGCGCTCTCGCCTCAGTTCCGTGCCGGCGTTCAGTCCACTGTGGAACGCTGGCGGGCGCGTCGTGCCGGTTGACGGCCGCCTCGCCCGCGGTGCCGCGACCCGTCGGACGGTGTTGCGGCACGCGGTTGACGTCGCCTCGGTGGACGGTCTCGACGGGCTTTCGCTCGGCAGGCTCGCCACCGAACTGGAGCTGAGCAAGAGCGGGGTGTTCGCGCTGTTCGGGTCCAAAGAGGACCTTCAGCTGGCGACGATCCAGGCCGCCGACGAGATCTTCGCCGGGCACGTGCTGCGGCCGACGTCCGAGGCCGCGCCCGGGATGGCGCGGCTGCGGGCGTTGTGCGACAACTGGCTCGCCTATTCGGAGCGGCGGATCTTCCCCGGTGGGTGCTTCTTCTTCAACGTCGGTGCGGAGTTCGACGCGCGCCCCGGCCGAGTGCACGACGCGATCGCGGCGGCCGGCAAGGCGTTCACCGGCTTCATCGCCGACATCGTCGCGGAGGCGGCGCGGCTTGGCGAACTGGCTCCTGGTGTCGACGTCGCGCAGCTCGCGTTCACCCTGCACGCGCTGGGCCGCGCGGCGAACGCCGAGGCCGTGCTGCACGGCGGCTCCGGTGCCTACCGGCTGGCCCGCGAGTGCATGCACGCCCAGCTCGACGCCGCCGCCCGGTAGTCCTTCACGGACCCGTGCGAGCGGAGTGCGTCGAGTGGGACCGTGGGTGCCGCGCGTTTGTGCTGGAGGACGGCTCCGGTGTGCTGGCCTGGGGGTGCGACGAGGGCGTCCCTCGGATCTCCCGCCCAAGCCGACCACATCGCCGGATGTGGCGCAACCGCCCGTTGCGACGCTTTGCGTCTCGCACCGACCGCTTGCCCACAACCAGCGCCCCCCCGCCGACCCCCCCCCCAGG
>NZ_JBHYJW010000007.1:152610-243462 GCF_042741125.1 Amycolatopsis sp. NPDC058986
CCCGGGGGGGGTTGGGCGCGCCCGGGGTGGTCGGCTTTTCGGCCGAACACCCGGGGGCCGGCGCCAACATCCGAGGGCCGCAGCGCGAACCCCCCACCTCTGCCGAGAAAAGCCGTGGGGGCCTCCCCGAGGGAGCCAGAGTCCCTCAAGGAGGCCCCCACGAACCATCGGGGGATGGGAACTACTTCCAGTCGACCTGCGGGGAGCGGTAGAAGTCGATGCCCTGCGCGGTCCACCGCGGGCCCTGCTTGGCCAGCCGCGTCCGGTAGGCGTCCCAGTTGTGCGTCGACTTCGGCGACCAGCCGATCTCGGCGTGACCGGCGAGTCGCGGGAACGCCATGTACTCGATGTTGTCGTTGTTCACCAGCGTTTCCGACCACAGCGGGGCCTCGACGCCGGCGACCTGGTGTTCCGACACGCCCTGCACGTACGTGGCCGGATCCCAGTCGTAGGCGTCCTTGACCTCGACGTACCCGGCCCAGTGCAGGCCGAGCGGGCTGTCCTTGTTGTACTGCATGTCGAGGTACGCCTTGTTCGCCGGCGACATCAGGATCTTGTTACCCCGCGCGGCGGCAGCGGCGACGTCGGCGTTGGTGCCGACGGTGTCCCAGAACTGCGGGATCGCCGAGGTCGGCGGCTGCGACTTCGCGATGTCGTGCCAGCCGGTGATCAGCTTGCCGTACTTGGCCACGATCGGCTGAACCTTGCGCTCGAAGGTCAGGTAGTCCTCCGGCTTGGTCGCGTGGGCCTCGTCGCCGCCGATGTTGACGTACTTGCCCGGCGTGAGCGCCGAGATCTCGCGGAGCACATCGTCGAGGAACTTGTACGTGATGTCCTTGTTGATGCACAGCGAGCTGTAGCCGACCTCGATGTCGGTGCGCAGCGGCGGCGCGACGCCGTCACAGTTCAGCTCGGCGTAGGAGGCCTGCGCCGCGTTGGTGTGTCCGGGCATGTCGATCTCCGGCACGACGGTGATGTGCCGCGAGGCCGCGTAGGCCACCAGGTCCTTGTACTGCTCCTGCGTGTAGTAGCCGCCCTTGCCGCCGCCGACCTGGGTCTGGCCACCGTAGGTCGCCAGCCGCGGCCAGCTCTTGATCTCGATGCGCCAGCCCTGGTCGTCGGCCAGGTGCAGGTGCAGCGTGTTGATCTTGTACTGGGCGATCTGGTCGATGTAGGTCTTGACCTGGTCCGGGGTGAAGAAGTGCCGCGCGACGTCGAGCATCGCGCCGCGGTAGCCGAAGCGCGGGTAGTCGAGGATCGAGCCGCCCGAGACGGTCCAGCGGCGGTGTTGCACGGACTTCGCGTCGATCGCCGACGGCAGCAGCTGACGCAGCGTCTGCACGCCGGTGAACAGGCCGTCGGCCGTGTTGGCCTTGAGCGTGACGCCGTGGCGGGAGACGTCGAGCTGGTAGCCCTCGGTGCCGACGCGCTTGTCGGCGTGGCCCAGCTCCAGCGAGATCGCCGGAGCACCCCAGTTCTTCGAAACGACCGGCAGCCGGTAACCGGTGGCCGGGCGGAGAAGGTCGCGGAGGTAGTCCGCGACCTGGTTCGCGCCCTTGTCGGCGCGGATGACGGTGTACGGCGAGAGCTGGAAGCTCGCCTTGGCGTCGGCCTTCGCCTCGACGGGCGCGGGGACGACGTCGGTCACGCTGCGTTCGGTGTTTCCCTGGTGACGATCGGCTTCGGCGGCCGTCGCCGAGCCTGCCAGTGCGGGCAGGCCGAGAGTCGCGAGACTCACGACGGCCGCGCCCAGCACGGCTCTGGACAAGCGCTTCCTCACGGAGCACCTCCGGTCGGGGGGATCAGGAGAGTCGTTAAAGAGGTATAGACCAATGTGGTGTGGAGCACAACACTCCTTCGTCGTACTGGTCCAGACCGGTGATCGGCTCAGCGTGACGGCTTCATGAACGAGCGGCGCGCGTCCGGGCGCCGGCGGCGGGGTTTTCCGTGAAGTCTTGCCGGGGTGCTGCGCAGGGTGACGTGTCCACAGTGGATGACCAGGCGCGCGGTCGGCGTGCGACGGCGCGCCGCCGGGTGGCGACGGAAAGTCGTCACGCAATGTGATCATCTGATGGCGCGTCGCACCGCGAGACACGTCGGTCGGGGAATCACCGACATCGGATGAAGGGCTCGCTCCACGCAGGGTGGCTCGGGCGCTCGACGTCGCGATTGCGGTATTCAGGTGAACCTCGGGGTCGGGGCCGGGCGCTATCAGCGGAGTCACAGGACCACTACGGAGGATGGGCTGTGCCACATACCCGGCAACCTCGTGCGAACGGTGAGCGTCCTAAGCTGGACCACGGGGGAACAAGCTCGTGGCAGCACAGAGACGTCACGGGACAACACAGACGGTGAGGGGAGCCAGGCGGTGGGCGGACTCGCGAGCGCACTGCTCTCGCTCGCGCATTCCCTGTTCGGGCCGGGAATCTGGCCTGGTGACTGGGTCTGGGCGACGAGTACCGCCGGCGCGCTCGTCGCACTGGTGCCCGCGATCGGCGCGCTCGCCGTCGCGATCGTCCGCAAGGGGACCGGCAACCGCTACGACGCGGTGACGCTGTCGGTGTTCGGGGGGATCGGCGTGGTCAGCACGCTGGTTCTGCCGTGGCTGCTGTCCGTCGGCATCTCCGAGACCTACCGGGCGGTGAACGCCGGGGAGAAGAGCGGCCTCTCGAAGGCAGAGCTGGCCACCATGGACAAGTCGTATGCGGACTTCATCGGCCCGCAGAAGACCTATCTCGGCGGCGGCCAGAACATCTACGAGACGCTCTTCTACCCGCAGGGCCTGCAGATCTCCTACGTCTACTACCTGGTCGCGCTCATCGCGCTGCCGGCCGGGTCGCTGCTGTTCATCATGCTGCAGGCGCGGACGGCGTTCCGGCGCGGCCCGAAGTGGCCGTCCCGGTTCTTCTGGATCCCGTTCGTGGTCATGGTGCTGGTCAGCGTGTCCATGGAGGCCAACACCGCCATCCACTTCTGGCTCGGTTTCCTGCCGTTCAGCGTGCTCGGGCTGATCCCGGTCGCGCTGGTCGGGCCGCCGCCGTGGTCGGTCATCCACCGGTCGGTGCAGGAGAAGCGCGACCCGGAACCGCAGCGCCCGCCCCAGCCGCCGTCGCAGGCCGCGCCCGTCCCGCCGCCACCGCGGCAGTACCCGGCGACCGCGCTCGCGCAGGCCCCGGAGCCACCCGCGCTGGCTGCCGTGCCGGGCCCGGTCCCGCCGCCACCCGGCTCGCGCAACGCGGGCGGCAGCCGCTACCGGCGGGTCCGGCAGCTCGGCGCCGGCGGGTTCGGCACCGTATGGCAGGCCGTGGACACCCAGCTCAACCGCACCGTCGCGCTGAAGATCGCGCACGCGCCGGACCGCGACACCGAGGAACGGATGCAGCGGGAGGCCCGCGCGCTCGCCGTGGTGAACCACCCGAACTGCGTCAAGGTGTACGACCTGGTCGAGGAGCCCGACGGGCTCGCGCTGGTGATGGAGTACCTGGAGGGCCGCGCGCTCGCCGACGTCGTCGATGCCCACGGCCCGCTCGACGACATCGCCGCCGGACGGCTGTGGTCGACGATGGCCGGGGCACTGGCCGCCGCACACGACAAGGGCGTGCTGCACCGCGACCTCAAGCCGTCGAACATCATCATCGATCCCGGCGGGCTGGCCCATCTGATCGACTTCGGGATCGCGCGCAGCCAGGGTGATTCCAAGCTGACCGCGACCGGGATGATGATCGGCACGCCCGACTTCGTCGCCCCGGAGACCGCCATGGGCGCGCCCGCGAGCCCCGCGTCCGACGCGTGGCAGCTGGCTGCGACCGTGAGCTACGCGCTGTCCGGACAGCCGCCACGCGGCACCCGCGAGACGCCGATGGCCGCGCTGATGGCCGCCGCGCGTGCCGAACCGGTGTCGCGGCTGCCCCAGCGCAGCGCGCACACCCGGATCCTGAGCGCGTCGCTCGACCAGGAACCCCGCCGCCGCCCGACGCTGAACGCGGTACGCCGCGAGGTCGAAGGCTGGCTCGCCCGTGCGGGCAAGTCGCCCGACGGCCCGGTCACCCAGCTCGTTCCCCGGCAGCCGCAGCGCACGAGGCAGGTGCAGCCGCCACCGCGTCGCTGACGGTCAGGCCGCGGGCCTGACGGCGGAGAACTCGACGTACTCCTTGGGCACGTGCCGCACCTGCTCCTCGGCGAACCCGGCCCGCCGCAACCGCTCCGGCAGGGTGCCGACGTCGACGACGTTCATCGTGTCGCCGATGTGCAGCAGCCGGAACGCGAAGCTGAGCTGGCTGTCGGTGCCGCGGAACAGCCCGCCCGGCCGCAGCACCCGCGCTGCCTCGGCGAAGATCGCGTCCTGCAGTGCGGCGGTCGGCACGTGGTGCAGCATCGTGAAGCACACGACCGCGGAGAACCGTCCGTCCTCGAACGGCATTTCGGCTCCACTGCCGTGCACGACCTCGGCGCGGTCCCCGTACTTGTCCCGGAGCAGGCGGCTCGACGCGTCGTCGACCTCGATCACGGTCAACGACGAGGTCCGCCGCAGCAGGACGTTCGTGGTGGCGCCGAAGCCGGGGCCGATCTCGAGGACGTCGTCGCCGAGATCGAACCCGTCCAGGAACTCCGGCAGGACGTCGTCGATCTTCTTGGCCCATAATTCGGAGCTGCAGAGCTTGCGGTGCAGGAAGTTCATCGGCATGGATCCGACGGTAGGCAGACGCGATCGTGGCCGGAAGGCGATAGCCTGACAAGTGATGTCGCAGAACGGTCAACTTCGCGGACAGTCCGGCGCGATGCTGCTCGGCGCGTTCGACTTCCCGGCGGGAACGTGGACGCCGTGGCACGAGCACGAGGGCCATCACCAGCTCGTCTGGGCGGCGCGCGGCGTGCTCGCGGTGAACGTCGGCGAAGCGCATTGGGTCCTGCCCTCGACCCGCGCGCTGTGGCTGCCCGCGGGCGTCCGGCATCGCAGTGGTTCGGTCGGCCACGCGGTGATGCTCGGGATCTACGCCGATCCGCCACGGTGCCCCGTGACCTGGCCGGAGCCCCGCATGGTCACGGTCCGGCCGTTGCTGCGCGAACTGCTGGACCACCTCACCGATCCGGACCTGCCCGAACAGCCGCGGCGCCGCGCCGAAGCGGTGGTGTTCGACCTGCTGGAACCCCTCGACGTCGTCCCGATCGTGGTGCCGTCGCCGTCGGACCCGCGTGCCCTCGACGTCCAAGCCGCGGTCACCGCGGAGCCCGCCGATCCGCGCGGACTCGCCGAGTTCGGCCGCGCGGTGGGCGCGAGCGAACGGACCCTGGCACGGATCTTCGTCCGCGAATGCCATATGACGTTCGGGACCTGGCGGACGCAGGTCCGGCTGCGGGCGTCGCTCCCGCTGCTGGCCGCGGGACTACCGCTCGCGGCCGTGGCCGAGCGGGTCGGCTACGCGTCGGCGAGCGCGTTCGTCGCCGCCTTCCGGCGAGCCGTCGGGGTCACGCCAGGCGCCTACTTCGCCGGGTGAGCGGCGGCTAACGCCAGGAGGGCAGCCACATTTCGGCCTGCCAGTGCGCGTTGGTGATCGGGACGCCGTTCAGGATGGGCCACAGCCAGGCGAAGTTCGCCACCACCAGCCCGACGTACAGGGCGACGACGAGCAGACCGGTGCCCCGGCGTTCGAACCCGCGTTTGGCGCCGCCGAGGATCTGCCCGAGCGCGAGTGTCAGCCCGAGCACCAGGAACGGGGCCATCGGTGTGGCGTAGAAGAAGTACATCTGCCGGTCGATGTTGGTGAACCACGGCAGCAGACCGGCGAAGTAGCCGACGAGCACCGCGGCGTACCGCCAGTCCGCGCGGAAGAACCAGCGCCAGAGGCCCCAGCCGAGCATCGGCAGCGCCAGCCACCACATCGCCGGGGTGCCGATGAGCATCGTGATCGAGGTACAGCGCGATTCGCCGCAGCCGGTCAGGTTGCCGTTGGTGTAGTAGAGCATCGGCCGCAGACCCATCGGCCAGGTCCACGGCTTGGACTCCCACGGATGCGGGTTGTTCTTCGGCGTCAGCAGCGTCTCGTGGAAGTGCAGGACGTTCATCGCGTAGTCGCCGAGCGAGCGCAGCGCCGGCGGTACCCAGCCCCAGAAGCCGGGGGCGATGTCCTTGATCTCGGTGTAGTGCCGGTCGGTGCCGGTCTCGCTGGCGAACCATGCCCAGTACGCGGCTAAGTACATCAGGAACGGGATGACCAGGATCGCCCACAGCGCGGGCAGCACGTCCCGGCGGAGCGTGCCCAGCCACGGCCGTTCGACGCCCGCCGCGCGCCGCGCCGCGACGTCGAAGGCGACACACAGCAGCCCGAACGCGGCGATGTAGTACAGCGCCGACCACTTCACGCCGAAGGTCAGGCCGATCATCAGGCCGGTCGCGAACCGCCACCAGCGGAACCCGAGCTTCGGGCCCCATGGGGATTCGCCGATCCAGCCCTCGCGGACCGCGACCGCGAGCCGCTCCCTGACCTGGTCACGGTCGCACAGCAGACAGGAGAACGCGGCCAGCACGAACACCGCGATGAAGATGTCGAGCATGCCCATCCGCGACTGCAGGTGCAGTACGCCGTCGCAGATCACCAGCACCCCGGCGATCCCGCCGAGCAGCGTCGAGCGGGTGAGCCGCCGCGCGATGCGGACGGTGAGCAGCACGATCAGCGTCCCGGCCAGCGCGGGCATGATCCGCCAGCCCCAGCCGTTGTAGCCGAACAGCCATTCGCCGATCGCGATGAGCTGCTTGGCCAGCGGCGGGTGGACGACCAGCTCGTACCCGGCGTTGTCCTCGTAGCCACCGTTGCGCAGCATCTGCCACGCCTGCGGGACGTAGTGCTTCTCGTCGAAGACCGGGGTGCCGACGTCGGTGGCCCCGGCGAGATCCTGGATCCGGACGATGGCGCCGATGACGGTGAGCACGAGCGTGACGACCCAGCCGCGCAGGCGGTCGGCCGGCATCCCGCGGCCGAGCAGCGTGGCCTCCCGGTCGGAGGGGGGCGCTTCGGCCGGGCCCGGCCGCACACCCTCGTCGTCGGGACGGGTCAGCAGTGCGGTCACGGGGCCTGATACTACGGCCGGGCCTGTTCGCTCGTCGTGCGGATCGGTGAGATTCGCGGGGCTTGTCATGGGGCTTATAAGGTGCGGCCATGAGTTCCTCCCCGACGGCAGGTCGTCTGGTCCTGGCGGCCACCCCGCTCGGGGATGTGCGCGACGCGTCGCCCCGGCTGGCCGAGGCGCTGACCGACGCCGACGTCATCGCCGCCGAAGACACCCGCCGCCTGCGTTCGCTGGCCGCCGCACTCGGCGTCACACCACGCGGGCGTGTCGTGAGCTTCTACGAGGACGTCGAGACGTCGCGCCTGCCGAAGCTCGTCGAGTCCCTGCGGTCGGGCGAGACCGTGGTGCTGGTGACCGACGCCGGGATGCCGAGCGTGTCGGACCCGGGGTTCCGGCTCGTGGCCGCGTGCGTCGCGGAGGACCTGCCGGTGACGTGCCTTCCTGGCCCGTCCGCGGTGACGACCGCGCTCGCTTTGTCCGGTTTGCCGTGTGACCGGTTCTGTTTCGAGGGTTTCGCGCCGCGTAAGCCGGGGGAGCGTGCGAAGTGGCTCTCGGCTTTGGAGTCCGAGCAGCGGACCGTGGTGTTCTTCGAGTCGCCGCATCGGCTGGCGAGCACGCTGGCCGACGCCGCTTCGGCGCTGGGTGGGGAGCGGCAGGCGGCGGTGTGCCGTGAGCTGACGAAGACGTATGAGGAGGTCAAGCGCGGGTCTCTTTCGTCGTTGGCAGCGTGGGCCGCCGACGGGGTGCGTGGCGAGATCACCGTGGTGTTGGCGGGGGCGGAGCCGCGTTCGGTGTCGGTCGCGGATCTCGTCGGGGAGGTCAGTGAGCGGGTCGCTTCGGGGGAGCGGTTGAAGGCCGTGGCCGCTGAGGTGGCGGAGGCTGCTGGAGTGTCCAAAAAGGAGCTGTACGACGCCGTGCTCGCGGCTCGGAAGTGACGCGGTCGAGCGCCCCAATGTGGCATTGGGTGCGTTGGACGCACCCAATGTGGCGTTCGGTGCGTTGGACGCAGCGAACGCCACATTGGGGCGCATGACCACCGCACGATCCGGACGCGGCATGGCTGCGAGGGCGACGCTAGGAGCTGGGCCGGAGCGAAGTGAAGCAAAATGGGCAATGCGTGGTGTAAAACCGCAGGTGAACAAGTGTGCTCCCCGCAGACGCGGGGATGACCCCAACAAGCCGATCCTCGGCCCGCTCTCCGGGCAGTGCTCCCCGTGTCTGCGGGGCTGATCCCTGCACCGGGATCACGATCCACTGCGACGGGACGTGCTCCCCGCGTCTGCGGGGCTGGCCCCCGGAAGGGCGGCCGGTCGCTCACGATCGACCGGTGTTCCCCGCGTCGGCGGGGATGAACCCACGCCGATGCCAAAAGCGCGCTTCTGAACGGGATCATCCCCGCGCCCTGCGGGGATGATCCTCCCGTCGCCGAGTTCTGATTCGACACCGTCGAGTGTTCCCCGCGCTTGCGGGGCCGAACAGGCTCAGCCCAGCAGAGCCATCGCCGCGGCGCGGGCTTTTTCGGCGTCGGGGGTGCCGCCGGTGATGATGTCGGTGTAGATGAAGGACTCGCCGATGCGCACCAGCAGATACGCCAGATCGGGTACCGGCAGCGGCGGGTCGAGGCGGTCCGCGGCGATCTCCGCTTCCAGTAGCGCGGACACCTTCACGATGGTCCGGCTCTGTACGAGACTGGCCTTCGTCGTGAGTATCCGCAGCGCCCGCTCGGGTTCGCGGCGGAGGAAGTCGCGGAAGGGGGCCGATTCGTTCACCGTGCGGGCGAAGGCGCCGACGACGTCGGCGATGCCCGCGGCGCCGCGGCCGTGTGCGTGGCGGGAGCGGGCGTCGAGCACGGCTTCGGTGAGTGACCAGAGGATCTCGCCGAGGAGCTGATCGCGGCTGCCCACCCAGCGATGCAGCGTGGCGCGGCTGATGTCCAGCGCTCCGGCCAGGTCACGCATGTCGATGCGGCGGCCGTGCAGGAACCATTCGCGCGCGACGGTGAAGGCGCGGACGGCATCGGGCCGCCGTGGACGGGAGACAGCTGCGGTTTCGATGTGGCCAACTTATCACGTACCGTCACGGCATGAGACATATGGAAGAATGTCTCATCTCGACCGCGAGGAGGACGCAGATGCGCGCAGTGCAGGTCACCGAGTTCGGCGGGCCCGAGGTGCTCACCCCCGTCGACCTGCCGGACCCGGAACCCGGCCCGGGGCAGACCCTGATCGAGATCGACCGCATCGGCGTCAATTTCGCCGATACGCATCAGGCCGAGAACAGCTATCTCGCGCCGACCAAGCTGCCGTTCGTGCCCGGCGGCGAGGTCGTCGGGCGCACTTCGGACGGCCGGCGGGTCGTGGCGTTGCTCAACGGCGGGGGCGGGTACGCCGAGCGCGCGGTCGCCGACGACGCGATGACGTTTCCGGTGCCGGACGGGGTCGACGATCTGACCGCGCTGTCCATGCTGGTCCAGGGGGCGACCGCGTGGGTGCTGCTGCGCAAGAACGCCCATCTCGAGCCGGGCGAATCCGTCGTGGTGCACGCCGCGGCGGGCGGGGTCGGGTCGATCGCGGTCCAGCTCGCCAAGGCGTGGGGCGCCGGCCGGGTCATCGCCACCGCGAGCAGCGACGAGAAACGCGCGCTGGCATTGGAACTCGGTGCCGACATCGCCGTCGATTCCCGCGCCGCGGACATGACCGAGGTGCTGCTCGACGCGAACGGCCGCCGTGTCGACGTCGTGCTCGACATGGTCGGCGGGAGCACCACCGACCAGAGCATCGCCGCGCTCGCGCCGTTCGGTCGTCTCGCGTTCTACGGTATGGCCGGGCGTGAGCGGCCGAAGCCGGTCGAGCTGCGCAACCTGCTCGGCCACAGCACGACGATCGCCGGGATGTGGCTGCCGCACGTGTTCCGCTTGCCGGGCAACGTCTTCGGCACCGCGCTGGCCGAGCTGTTCGACCTAGCACTGGCCGGGAAGATCCGCGCGGTGCCGGGTGGTGAGTATGCGCTTTCGGACGCGCGCAAGGCGCACGAAGCGCTCAGGTCGCGGGGCACGGTCGGCAAGTTGCTGCTCGACCCGGCGAAGTAGCTCAGCGGGGCGGGGTCGCCAGCAATCGCGTGAGCGGGGCCGATTTGTGCAGGCATTCCTGCCATTCGGCCTCGGCGTCGGAGTCGGCGGTGATCCCGCCGCCGACCCCGAGCGCGATCGTGTCCCGGTGGATTTCGAACGTCCGGATCGCGACGTTCAGTTCCAGCCCGGCGATCGGCGACGCGCAGCCGATGGCGCCGGTGTAGACGCCCCGGCCGCTCGCTTCGAGTTCGGCGATCAGGTCAAGGGAACGGATCTTCGGCGCGCCGGTCACCGAACCGGGCGGGAACGTCGCCGCCAGCAGCTCGGCGTCGGACAAGCCGCCAGCCAGCTCACCCTCCACTGTGGACTCCAGATGCCAGACGCCGGGCGCGGGGCGGACGGCCAGCAGCTCCGGCACCGTCACGCTGCCGACCGTGCACACCCGGCCGAGGTCGTTGCGGACCAGGTCGGTGATCATCACGTTCTCCGCGACGTCCTTTGTGGACTCACGGAGCCGCTGGGCGTTTCCGTCGTCGGCCGGGCCGCGGCGAGGTAGCGTGCCCTTGATCGGCGTCGAACGCACCGATCGGCCGTGCCGGGCGAGAAACAGTTCGGGGGACAAGGACACGATCGAACCCCATGAACCCGCGAGGTGCGCGGCGCGGCGAGGTGCCAGCCGCCGGACGCCCTCGGCGAACAAGGCCGGGGCGCTGCCGCTGAACTCGCCGGTGAACCGGCAGCAGATGTTGGCCTGGAACAGTTCCCCCGCTTCGATCGCGTGCACGCACGACTTGACGGCGTGGTGGTGGGTCGAGGCGAGCGGAAGGTTCATCGGACCCGCCGACCAGGTGGCCGTGAGCCCGTCGAGTGCCAGCGCGGATTCCACAGTGGACAGAAGGTCGGCCGGATCCGCCGCGTCGTCGGGGACGAGCGCTTCGAGCCAGCACTGTCCGTCGTTGTCCCAGCGCAGTACGTGATCGGCCCAGCCCCACGCCGCGGGCGGCAGCGCGCCGGACCGTCCCGACGGATCGGTGAGGTCGTAGCCGAGGTAACCGAACCAGCCGCCGCCGACGGCACCCGGTGCGGCGTCACGGATCTCGGGCAGGCGGGCCGGGATCGCGAAGGCTTCCGCGGGGTCCGAAACGGGTGTGAGGCTCAGGCTGGGGACGACGACCGCACGTGAGCCGAACCACTCGCCGCACAACGCCGCCGGGGGCGCGACTCCGCGTGAAGCGGCGGACGCGGCCAGCCGCGGAAGGGCAAGTTCGGGCGCGATGTCCGTCCCGAGCACCCGTCGCACCAGCCGCATGGCGACATTGTCGCTGTAACACGCATCAAAAGGACAGTGGGAGTGACGTCACTGACGATCCACAGAAACGGCCACTACCCTCGGCTGCCATGTCGACCGATCTGACCGATGAGGTATCGGCCGGGCCGCGATCGACGTCGGGGGAACCGGACGACCGCCGCGAGCGGCTCCGGCAGCGGTACGTGGTCGTGCTGCTCTCGGCGGTGATCGGGCTGGCGATAGTGCTCCGGATCTCGTTGTTCCGGTACCAGACCACGGACTACCTCTACTACTACCGCCAGTGGTACGAGTTCGTCGTCGAGCACGGCCGGTTCGCGGCGTTGCGCTACGAGTTCTCGGACCAGAACGCGCCGTACCGCTACGTCATGGTGCTCGTGACGCTGCTGCCGGGCTCGCCGCTCACCGGGATCAAGGCCGTTTCCGTCTGTTTCGAACTGCTCATCGCCTTCTTCGCCTACCGGATCACCGCGCTGAGATTCGGCACGGCTTCGTGGGTTTCCGGGGTCGCCGCGCTGATCGTCTTCCTGCTGCCGACCGTCGTGCTCAACGGCTCGATGTGGGCGCAGGGCGACGCGATCTACGCGTCGTTCGCGCTCGGCGGCGTCTACTTCCTGCTGCGCAGAATGCCTTACTGGGCCTGTGTCTTCTTCGGACTCGCGCTGGCGTTCAAGCTCCAGGCGATCTTCATCCTGCCGCTGCTGCTGATCATGGTGCTGCTGGGCAGGGTGCCGTGGCGGGCGGTGCTCGCGATCCCGGCGGTGTACCTGCTGCTCGACGTCCCGGCGCTGTTGCTCGGCGCCGATCCCGGCAAGCTGTTGACGATCTACGTCCGGCAGACCGACATCTGGCCGAAGCTGACCATGAACGCGCCGTCGATCTGGCAGTTCTTCCGCGGCACCGAGGGCATGGACAGCATGCGGGCGCCCGCGGTGCTCTTCGCCGGGCTGCTGGTGCTCGTGCTGTGCCTGCTCGTGCTGCTCAGCCGCGCGGAGCCGACCGATACCCGGATCCTGCTGCTCGGCTCGGTGTCGGTGATGCTGGTGCCGTTCGTGCTGCCCTCGATGCACGAGCGGTACTTCTACCTCGCCGACCTGCTGACCGTGCTGCTCGCCTTCCACCTGCCGCGGCGGCTCTGGTTCGTGCCTGTCGTGGTCCAGTTCGTCTCGCTGCTCAGCTATCTCCCGTTCCTGTTCCGGGCGGGCGACGGCGGCGAGCCGGTGGACTTCCGGATCCTGGCGGCGCTGGAGCTGGCGATGCTGGTGGTCCTCGTGCGGGAAACGGTCCGGCAGCTGCGCCCCGGCCTCACAACAACAGATCTGCCAGGGTGAACGGATAGACGACGGCGTCCTGCGCGACCGGGCAGCCGATCCCGGGCACGTCGGTGCCGAAGGCGTGTTCGTGCATGCCGAGCCTGCTGTGGAACCAGCCGGGACGGCCGGGGATCCCGTTGTGCCGCGCCAGCCACAGCACGACGTCGCTGTCGGCCCAGCGGTCGGGGTGCAGCCGGTGCGCCCAGTGGTCGTGGTCGGCGTACACCAGCACCGTGGTGATCTTCGCGGCGTGCCGGACGTGCTTGATCCACGTCTTGACGAACCGGTCGTCGACGCTCTCGGCGGCCACTTCCAGCGCCGGGGCGAGCGAGCCGGGGGCGAACGCGCCGAGCCTGCTCGCCGTCCGCACGAAGTGCTCGGCCTGGTCGTGCACCGCGCCGGGCCGGGCGTAGTGCCGTCCGCCGGTGTGCAGCCCGGCCCGCTGCGCGCCGGCCAGATTGCGTTCGGCGACGGTGTTGCTCCAGTTGGTGTTCTCGCTGATCGTCACCGAGGCGAAGCGGACCCGCCCACCGCGAACGGCGGTCCAGTCGGCCACCTGTTCCCGGTGGGAGAGAGTGATGCCCTGGTCGCTTTCCGGTTCCGTCACGCTCTGCCCCCGCAATCCCCGAGCTGGGTGATAGACCACTCTAAACCGCTGAACGGCCGAACGTGACACTTCGGCACGTCGCGTGTCAGCGCAGTCTTGGGGGGAGAGCTGCTGAAGGGGACTTTCCTCGCATCACATGCGACGAAAGTCCCCTTCAGCGCGTCTTGTGCGAGGAAAGTCCCCTTCAGCTCACCGGCCCGGGGATCAGGCGTTTTCGCGCTGGAAGGTGCGGGCGCCCCACCACACGGCGAGCACGGCCATCACCACCACGACGACGCTGCCGGTGAACAGCGCGTCCATCGAGAAGTCGCCCTTGAAGCTGTTCCGCTCGACGTCGACCACGTGCCGGAACGGGTTGATCTGCGAGATCGTGTACAGCCAGTCCGGCGCCTTGCCCGAAATGATCGGCAGCAGGATCCCGGACAGCAGCAGCAACGGCATCAGCACGGCGTTGAGCACCGCGGGGAAGGCTTCCTCGCTCCTGATCGTCAACGCCAGCGCGTACGAGCACGACGCGAGTGTGATCGCCAGCAGGAACACGATCACCAGGCTGAGCAGCACACCGCCGATCGGCGCGTTCAGGTCGAAGACCAGGTACGCGATGACGATGATCAGCACCGCCTGGACCACCGCCTGCAGCGCGTTGGCCAGCACCTTGCCCAGCAGCAGCGCCACCCGGCTGACCGGGGTCACCCGCAGCCGCTCGACCACGCCGGAGCGGAACTCGGCCAGCAGCGCGAAACCGACGAACGAACTGCCGAACAACGCCAGCTGCGCGACCAGTGCCGGGGTGAGGAGCATCCAGCCGTCGGTCTCGGTGAGTCCCTGCGTCTTGACCGTGTCGACCATGAGCGGGCCGAACAGGAACAGGTACAGCAGCGGCTGCATGATCCCGATCATCACCCAGGTCGGGTTCCGCAAAGCCGCGAGCATGTCGCGACGGAAGATCAGCCAGGTGTCACGCAACATGGCTCGCCTCCTTCGCCGCCTCGACGGGCTGGGTGCCCTCTTCGGCGTCGCGCAGGCTGCGGCCGGTCAGCGTCAGGAAGACGTCGTCGAGCGTCGGCCGGTGCACCTGCATCGCGGCCATCGCGATGTCGCGGGAATCCAGTGCCCGCAACAGTTCCGGCATCGCGGTGTCCCCGCGCGGCACCCGGAAGCGGATCGTGCCGCCGGTGACCGCGAACTCGTGTGCCCCGGTGAGCTTCCCGGCGACCTCCGCGGCTTCGGCCGCCGACGCCGGTTCGACCTCGATCGTGACGCCGTCGCCGGACACCCTGGCCTTGAGCGAGTCCGGCGTGCCCTCGGCGACGATCCGGCCGTCGTCGATCACGATCAGCCGGTCCGACAGGGCGTCCGCCTCGTCGAGGTAGTGCGTGGTGAGGAAGACGGTGACGCCGTGGTCGTCGCGCAGGCGCCGGATGTGCTCCCACAGGTTCGCGCGGCTCTGCGGGTCGAGCCCGGTCGACGGCTCGTCGAGGAAGACCAGCCCCGGTGAGTGGATGAGCCCGAGCGCGATGTCGAGCCTGCGGCGCTGACCGCCGGACAGTGTCTTGGTGAGCCGCTGTTCGAGCCCCGCGAGGTCGAGCTGCCCGGCCAGCGTGGCGCCGCGGCTGAGCGCGTCCGCCTTGCTCAGGCCGTACAGCCTGCCCTGCAGTTCGATCTCCTCGACGACCTTCACCTCGGGCGCGGTCCCGCCGCCCTGTGCCACGTACCCGATCTTCTTGCGGACCCCCAGCGGATCGGTGAGCAGGTCGCAGCCGCCGACCGTCGCGGTGCCCGCGCTGGGCTTGAGCAGCGTGGTCAGCATGCGCAGTGTCGTGGTCTTTCCGGCCCCGTTCGGGCCGAGGAAGCCGACCAGCTCCCCGGCCTCGACGTCGAGGTCGACCCCCTTGACGGCGTGCACTTCGCCGCCGTTGCGGCCCTTGCGGCGGAACCGCCGCTCGAGACCGCGCGCCTTGATCATGAGAACCCCTTCCGCAACTAGTCAAATTTGACTACCCGAATGGCGCAGTCTGCCTCACGTATCGTGCGCTAGTCAAACTTGATTACCGGGCGGGCTCGCCGAACGCGGGTTCGCCTTCGCCCGCCATGACGTACTCCCCGGCTTCGAGCCGTGCGATGAGCCCGCGCATCCACGTCACGTTGGCTTCCGCGTGCGCGCTCCACAGCCGGTACAACTCGCCGACGTGCGGCGGCTTGCCCAGCTCGACGGCGTGTTCGCGGGCGTAGTGGGTGGCGGTGAGGTGGGCTTCCATGTTCGCCAGCTGCTGACGGAGCAGGGCGAGCGCGCGGTCGCGGGGCAGTGTCGGCATGAGTGTCACAGCCGCGGACATGCTGTAGCCGGTCGCCTCGTCACTGGCGAGCGCCTCGGTCAGCCGCACCATGAACTCGGTTTCGCCGTCCTCGGTCAGCCGGTAGGCGACGCGCTCGGGGCCGGAACCGCCCGCGTCCTCGGCGACCTGTTCGAGCAGGCCTTCGGCCGTCATCTTCTTGAGTGCGTGATAAATCGAGCCCGGCTGGACGTTGCCCCACTTGTCCGCACGCCACGACAACAGCTCGCGTCGCACCTGGTAGCCGTGTGCCTTGCCGTACATGCGCACGACCCCGAGCACCAGCAGCCGTGTCGCGGACACCCGGCCTCCTTCTCCTACGCCAGTAACCATGCCTCAGCGGGCATCCGTAGGCTAAACAGGTATGAGCACCCCTGTGTTGACCGCGGTGGCCTGGCCCTACGCCAACGGCCCCCGCCACATCGGCCACGTGTCCGGATTCGGCGTCCCGTCCGACGTCTTCTCCCGCTACCAGCGAATGGCCGGCAACCGGGTGCTCATGGTGTCCGGGACCGACGAACACGGCACGCCCATCACCGTCCAGGCCGACAAGGAGGGGCTCACCTCCCAGCAGACGGCCGACAAGTACACCCGCCAGATCGGCTCCGACCTGCAGGGCCTCGGCCTCACCTACGACCTGTTCACCCGCACCACCACCGGCAACCACGCCGAGGTGACGCAGCAGATCTTCCTCGCGCTGCACCGTAACGGCTACGTCGTCCCGAAGACGACACGCGGCGCGATCAGCCCGTCCACCGGGCGCACCCTGCCGGACCGCTACGTCGAGGGCACCTGCCCGATCTGCGGCTACGACGGCGCCCGCGGCGACCAGTGCGACAACTGCGGCAACCAGCTCGACGCCTCCGAGCTGATCAACCCGAAATCGCGGATCAACGGCGAGACGCCGAAGTTCGTCGAGACCGAGCACTACTTCCTCGATCTCCCCGCGTTCACCGAATCACTCGGGAAATGGCTGTCCACCAAGACGGACTGGCGGCCGAACGTCCTCAACTTCACCAAGAACCTGATCGACGACATGCGTCCCCGGCCGATCACCCGTGACCTCGACTGGGGCGTGAAGATCCCGCTCGACGGCTGGAGCGACCAGCCGATGAAGCGGTTCTACGTCTGGTTCGACGCGGTGATCGGCTACTTCTCCGCCAGCGTCGAATGGGCACGCCGGTCCGGGAACCCGGACGCGTGGCAGGAGTGGTGGAACAACCCGGACGCGCGTTCGTACTACTTCATGGGCAAGGACAACATCACCTTCCACGCCCAGATCTGGCCCGCGCTGCTGTTCGGGCACAACGGCGAAGGTGACCGCGGCGGCGAGCCCGGCCCGTACGGCAAGCTGCACCTGCCCGACGAGATCGTGTCGAGCGAGTTCCTCACCATGAGCGGCTCGAAGTTCTCGACCTCGCGCGGCACCGTCATCTACGTCAACGACTTCCTCCGCGAGTTCGGCCCGGACACGCTGCGGTACTTCATCTCCGTGGCGGGCCCGGAGACCCAGGACACCGACTTCACCTGGGACGAGTTCGTCCGGCGCACCAACTTCGAGCTGGCCAACGAGTGGGGCAACCTGGTCAACCGGTCCATCTCGATGGCGCACAAGAACGTCGGCGCGATTCCCCGGCCGGAGGCCCCCGCTGCCGCCGACGAGGAGCTGAAGTCGTTGTCCCGCAAGGCTTTCGACGTCGCGGGCGGACATCTGCGGCGGTCGCGGTTCAAGCAGGCGGCGAGCGAGGCCATGCGCGTGGTCACCGCCGCGAACCGGTACCTGTCCGATCAGGAGCCGTGGAAGCTCAAGGACGACCCGGCGCGGCGCGATACCGTGCTGCACACCGCGCTGCAGGTCGTCTCCGACGCCAACACGCTGCTGACGCCGTTCCTGCCGCACTCCGCGCAGAAGGTGCACGAGGCGCTCGGCGGCACCGGTGTCTGGGCCGCCCAGCCGGAGCTGAAGGAGGTCGAGGACCTCGACATCCCCGACCGGGTCAACCCGATCCTCACCGGCGACTACGCGGCCGAGCAGGCGCGCTGGGAGTCCGTCCCGATCGAGGTCGGCAGGCCGCTGAACAAGCCGACGCCGTTGTTCGCCAAGCTCGACCCGGAACTCGGCGAGACCGGGCCGGAATGGGCGCCGATCCAGAAGTAAGAGGTACGCATGGGTGACGAAAAGCGCGAGCTGCCCCCGATCCCGGACCGGCTGCCCGTGTCGGTGGTGGACGCGCACACCCATCTCGACGCGTGCGGCGCGGTCACCGCGGCCGATGTCTCGGCCATGGTCGACCGCGCCGAGCGCGCCGGAGTGTCCCGTGTGGTCACCGTCGCGGACGACCTCGCGGCCGCGAGGTGGGCCGCCGAAGCGTCCACTTGGGACCGCCGGGTGTTCGCCGCGGTGGCGATCCATCCCACGCGCACCAAGGAGTTCGGCGAGGCCGAGCAGTCCGAAGTGGAGCGTCTGGTGCGGCAGGACCGCGTCGTGGCCGTCGGCGAGACCGGGCTGGACTACTACTGGGACTACTCCCCGCACGACGCGCAGCAGGACGCCTTCCGCTGGCACATCGACCTCGCCAAGCGGATCGGCAAACCGCTGATGATCCACGACCGCGACGCGCACGAGGACGTCCTGCGCGTCCTCGACGAGGAAGGCGCGCCGGACGACGTCGTCTTCCACTGCTTTTCCGGCGACGAGCACATCGCGCGCCGGTGTGTGGACGCCGGATATGTGTTGTCGTTCGCGGGAACCGTGACCTTCCGGAACGCGCGCGGGCTGCACGAGGCGGCGCGCATCGTGCCTGAGGGGCAGTACCTCGCCGAGACGGACGCGCCGTTCCTGACCCCTCATCCGTTCCGTGGGCGGCCGAACGAGCCGTACTGCACCGCCTACACCGTGCGGCACCTCGCGGGGCTCCGTGGCGAGGCGGTGCACGAGGTCGCCGAAGCGGTCCGGACCACTGCCGAACGAGTCTTCCGGCTCCCGAGTGTCACATCGGCTTGAACGGACTGCGACATTCGAGGTGTCACATTCGTCCACCTGATGAGTGACGCAAGTCACGACACTCCGGGGGGTGTTTGCGCAACCCGCCGACCTCCGTTACTGTCCCGTGATCGTGCCGGTCGGAACTGCGTAAGCAGTTGCCGGCTGTTACGCCCACAGTCACGTCAGTGCACGTCGGGGAAGCGGAACCGAGGTTGGTACGACTCGGAACCGTGACGATGGCGCTGGCTGCGGGTGTCGGACTTCAGAGGTGCGCCGCTTCGGCGCACCGAGGCGAAGGACGGCGTAGCAATACGACGTCTTGGGAAAGGGAACGACCCGGTGACTGGTAGCAAGACGGCCGTACTCGACCGTGAGCTGGAAGACACCGCCTACGGGCAGCTCGACTTCTCCGACGACCCGCGCATCACCCAGCAGGACATCCTCGCGGCGCTCGGCCCCGACGCCGACACGCTCATGTCCGAGATCGACGTGGACGTCGACGAGCTGATCGAGCTCATCAACGCCGAGACCACGATGCTCCCGCCCATCGTCCTGCCGGACGAGGTGGCCGAGGACCGGGTCGGCAAAGAAGCGGGGAAGGCCGCGGTCAAGGTCGACGACGGCCTGCGCGAGGCCACCCGCACCTGGAAGAAGCGTTTCCTCAAGGGCGCCGTGCTCGGCGTCCTGCTCAGCGTCGCCGGTGGTGGCGCCGCCGCGCTCGCGGCGAACAAGAGCGTCACCGTCGACGTCGACGGCCAGCAGCGCACCGTGCACAGCTTCGGCGGCACCGTCGGCGAGGTGCTCGAGGACGCGGGCCTGTCGGTCGGCGCGCACGACTCGCTCTCGCCCTCCCCGCAGGCCGCGGTCGGCGACGGCGGCGTCATCAAGCTCGAGCGCGGCCGCCAGCTCAAGCTGGTCGTGGACGGCGCCGAGCGGTCCTCCTGGGTCCGCGCGACCACCTTCGGCGAGGCGCTCACCCAGCTCGGCATGACCGACGTCGTCAAGCCCGGTGCCTGGACGTCGATGCCGCAGAGCGGTGAGCTGCCGCTGGAAGGCGCGACCGTCCAGGTCAAGACCCTCAAGAACATCACGCTCTACGACGGCGCGAACGAGCCGAAGAAGCTCACCAGCAACGCCGTCACCACCAAGGAACTCCTTGGTGAGCTGAAGATGCCGCTCGGCCCGGACGACGCGGTCGAGGGCGGCCTCGACGTCAAGCTGACCGACGGTGCCGAGGTCCACGTCAGCCGCACCGGCGTCACGATGGTCAACCAGAAGGAGGCCATCGACCCGCCGGAGCAGAAGGTCGACGACCCGACGCTGGAGAAGGGCAAGACCCAGGTCGAGGACCCGGGCACCCCCGGCGAGAAGATGGTGACCTACAAGGTCACCAAGAAGAACGGCGCGGAAGTCTCTCGCGAGCAGGTCTCCGAGCAGATCACCACCCAGCCCAAGCCGAAGATCACCCGCGTCGGCACCAAGAAGCCGGCGCAGCCCGCCATCGGTGACACCTCGGTGTGGGACCGCATCGCCCAGTGCGAGTCGACCGGCAACTGGCACATCAACACCGGCAACGGGTACTACGGCGGTCTGCAGTTCGACAAGCAGACCTGGGACGCCTACGGCGGCCAGCAATACGCGTCCTACCCGCACCAGGCGTCGCGCGAGCAGCAGATCGCGGTGGCCGAGAAGGTCCGCGACGCGCGTGGCGGATACAGCGCCTGGGGCTGCAAGCCCTGATCCTGTTCTTTCCGCGAGGCCCCCGGCGCGTTGCGCCGGGGGCCTTCGCTTTGCCGGTTCGGTGGTCCGTGCCCCGTTCTCGAGGTGCCCGAACGCCCCAATGTGGCATTGGCTGCGTTCAACGCACCGAACGCCACATTGGGGCGCATCCGGGCCGGGCTGTGCGGAGCCGAGGTTGTGCCGGGAGAAGTGGAATCGGTGACATCGCGGCGTCATATGTCACGTCAGCTGTGACGAAGTGACGCTCGCCGCACCAGTGGTCGCGAGCGGTCGTGTGCGGGGGCGGCCGCAACCGAGGGACGCCCTTGGTGCGTTCAATGCACCGGGGGCGTCCCTCGGTGCGGCCAACGCACCGAAGGCGTCCCTCGGCACGCCCCCGGCCACCGGCGCTGGGTACGATCTGCCGGTGGTGGAACTGCTTGGCCCTGCCGAGATCAGGGGGCTCGCGGCCGAGCTGGACGTGCGGCCGACGAAGAAGCTCGGCCAGAACTTCGTGCACGATCCGAACACCGTCCGGCGCATCGTCGAACTCGCCGGGGTCGGGGCGGGGGACGTCGTCCTCGAGGTCGGGCCCGGGCTCGGCTCGCTGACCCTCGGTCTGCTCGGTGCCGGTGCCGAGGTGATCGCCGTCGAGATCGATCCGGTGCTCGCCGGGCGGCTGCCCGCGACGGTCGCCGAGCGCGGCCCGGAGGCCGCCGGGCGGCTCACCGTCGTCGGCGCCGACGCGCTCCGCGTCAAGGCCGCGGACCTGCCCGCCGAGCCGGTCGCGCTCGTCGCGAACCTCCCCTACAACGTCGCGGTGCCCGTCGTGCTGCACCTGCTCGCCGAGCTGCCGTCGCTGGCGCGCGGGCTCGTCATGGTGCAGACCGAGGTCGCCGACCGGATGGCCGCGGGGCCCGGCAGCCGCATCTACGGCGTGCCCAGCGTCAAGCTCGCGTGGTACGGCAGTGCCCGCAAAGTAGCCGCTGTTCCGCGAGCCGTGTTCTGGCCGGTGCCGAACGTGGATTCCGCGCTGGTTTCCTTCGAACGTGCGGAATCCTCCTTCGAAAATGCGAAATCCGGCGCCGAAGAGTCCACTGTGGATAAGGAAACCTTGTTCGGTGTCGTGGACGCGGCGTTTGCACAGCGGCGGAAAACGCTGCGCGCGGCGCTGGCGGGCTGGGCGGGCTCCGCGGACCGGGCGGGTGCGTTGCTCGTCGCCGCGGGGATCGATCCCAAGACGCGGGGCGAACAGCTCGACGTCGGGGACTTCGCGCGTATCGTCGCGGCAGCGGAGCGCGAGCCCCGCCCGTCCGGTGCGTGACGGCGTTATCGCGGCTTGCTGAAGTCCGGGCCGATCCCGAGGTCTGGGCGCGGCCAGTCGTGTGATCTGTGCCTATGGGCTTGCGTTCAATCCCTGGGATCGGTTTTACTCGAAGCGTCCATCCCGAGCGACTGAGAGACCTGGCTCGCCGAAGTCGCAGCAACCACCCTCCCCGGGGCAGGTGCTACCGCCAGGACCGATGGAGGCCACGTCCATGAAGAGGGTTGCCCGCCCGCTCCTGCTCACCAGGCGGCGTGTAGTCGATGAAGGTCGCCGCACGGTCTGTGCGTGTCGACGCTCCACCGTTCTCGCCTGAGTTCTGCCGCCTGAATCTCATTTCGTGAGCACCGTCCATTTCGGACGGTCAACTGGTGAACGGTCGCGCGCGCCTGGGGGTGCTGCGCCCTGCTTCTGGAGCCTTTCGTGATCACTGTCGAAAACCTGACCAAGTCCTTTCCCCACAACGGAAATCCGGTCGTCGCGCTACGGGACGTGAGCGTCGACGTGCAGGCCGGGTCCCTCTTCGGCGTCGTCGGCCCGGCCGGCTCGGGCAAGTCCACGCTCGCCCGCTGCATCGCGCTGCAGGAGCGTCCCGACCGCGGCGTGGTCCGGCTCGACGGCCTCAACACCGGCACGCTCGACGGCAGGCGGCTGCGCGAGATCCGGCGTCAGCTCGGCGTGGTCGGCACCAAGCCGGAGCTGATCGCCGAGCGGACCATCGCCGGCAACATCGCCACCCCGCTGGAGCAGCTGGGCGTCGACGGCCCGCAGCGCCGCAGCCGCGTGGGCACGCTGCTCGACCTGGTCGGGCTCACCCCGCGCGCGGCCCAGCGCCCGGCCGAGCTGACCGAGGGCCAGCTGCGCCGCGTCGCCGTCGCGAAAGCGCTCGCGGCGAGCCCGTCCGTCCTGCTGGCCGACGACCCGACCGCGGGCGTCGACAGCGACGAGGCCGGGGCCGTGCTGACCGTCCTCGACCGCGCCAGGGCCGAACTGGGCGTCACCATCGTGGTCACCACCCCGGACGCGACCGTGGTGCGGCGCGTGTGCGACGACGTCGCCGTGCTGGAGGACGGCGCCGTCCTCGAACGCGGCACCGTGCTGGACCTGATCTCCGACCCGGCCAGCCGCACCGCGCAGACGCTGCTGCCCGCGATCGAGACCACTCGCACGCAGGCCGCGCGCTACGACCGCTCGGTCGACGTCGTCCTGATCGGCTTCGCGTCGGTCGGTGCCCTGCTGCCCGAGGCGGCGAGCCGCTTCGACGTCGAACTCGCCACCATCGGCGGCGGACTCACCCGCATCGGGGACACCCCGGTGGGCCGGTTCCGGCTCGGCGTCCGCGGTGAGCGGTCGGACGCGGCGCTGGCCTGGATCGCCGAGCGCGGCGGCCGGGTCACGCACACAACGCGGGGTCCGCAGGGCGTCGCCGCCTGATCCACCGGCATCACGAAGGTCCGCCGGGCCTCCTGGAGTTCCGCCAGGAGGCCCGGCGGACCTTTTCGTTACGGGGCGCAGACCGTGTCGTGCGTTCTCCTTCCGCGAGCGTTCCCGGCGAGGCCACGTAGGCTTGGCATGTGCTCGCCGTTGTACCGCCCCCAGTGACCGTTCGCGTTCCCGCGAAGGTCAACCTGCACCTTTCGGTCTCCGACCTGCGCGAGGACGGCTACCACGAGCTGGTCACCGTCTTCCAGGCGCTGTCGCTGACCGACGAGGTGACCGTCATGGCCACCGAAGAGCCGGGTATCGAGGTCTACGGCGAGGGTGAGGGCTCGGTGCCCACCGGCGCCAGCAACCTCGCCTGGCGCGCGGCCCAGGCCCTGGCGGCGCACGTCGGGAAGCCGGGGGCCGAGGCGAAGGTCCGCATCGTGCTCCGCAAGGGCATCCCGGTCGCGGGCGGGATGGCAGGGGGCAGCGCGGACGCGGCGGCCACCCTCGTCGGGCTGGCGTCGCTGTGGAAACTGGACATCACCCGCGACGAGCTGGCCGAGATCGCGGCCAAGCTCGGCAGCGACGTCCCGTTCGCGCTCTACGGCGGCACCGCGCTGGGCACCGGCCGCGGCGAGCAGCTCGTGCCGGTGCTGGCGCGGCACACGTTCCACTGGGTGCTGGCCTTCGACCAGCGCGGCCTGTCGACGCCGCGGGTGTTCGGCGAGCTGGACCGGCTCCGTGCCGAGGGCAAGCCGCCGCGCATCGGCTCGCACACGCCGGTGGTCGAGGCACTGGCCTCGGGCGATCCACGGCAGCTCGCGCTGCTGCTCGGCAACGACCTCCAGGCGGCCGCGGTGTCCCTGCGGCCGGGACTGCGGCGGACGCTGCGGGCCGGGGTCAACGCCGGCGCGCTCGCGGGCACGGTGTCCGGTTCGGGGCCGACGTGCGCGTTCCTGTGTGCCGACGCGCAGTCCGCGGTCGAGGTCGCGGCCGAGCTGTCCGGTGCCGGGGTGTGCCGCACGGTCCGGGTCGCGCACGGCCCGGTGCCCGGTGCGCGGCTGGTCGGCGGGGACGACGCCCCGCGGCCCGCGCCGCCGAGAGTGCACGCGTAAGACATACCTGGGTGTCCGGAGTGGACGTCCTTTGTGGATAGCGACGGCGCCTGCCGTCGGACGAGATTTTCGCGTAGTGGAAAGGATCGGCTGATCGGATGGCCAACCTGGTCAACCTGGAGTCGGTGAGCAAGTCCTACGGGGTGCGCCCGCTGCTGGACGGGGTTTCCCTCGGTGTGGCCGAAGGGCAGCGCATCGGTGTCGTCGGCCTCAACGGGGGTGGCAAGACGACGCTGCTGGAGGTCCTCGCCGGGATCAGCGAGCCGGATTCCGGGCGGGTGAGCCAGGTCCGGGGCCTGCGGATGGCCGTGGTGACCCAGCGGACCGAACTTCCCGAGGGGAGCAGCGTCGGTGACGTCGTGCTCGCCCGCTACGGCGCCGAGCACGAATGGGCCGCCGACGCCCGCGTACGCTCCATTGTGGACGGTCTGGGGATCACCGCGATCGGGCTGGACACCCCGACCGCGAACCTCTCCGGTGGCGAACGCCGCCGCGTGTCGCTCGCGGCTGCGCTGACCGGCGAACTCGACCTCGTCGTGCTCGACGAGCCGACCAACCACCTCGACGTCGAAGGTGTGCGCTGGCTCGCCGATCACCTGCTGTCCCGCCGGATCGCGGTGGTCGTCGTGACCCACGACCGGTGGTTCCTCGACACCGTCGCCACGCTCACCTGGGAAGTCGCGGGTGGCCGCGTCGAGCAGTACGAAGGCGGTTACGCGGACTGGGTGTTCGCTCGCGCGGAGCGCGCGCGGCTGGCGGCGACGGCCGAGGAGAAGCGGAAGAACCTGGCACGCAAGGAACTCGCGTGGCTCCAGCGCGGTGCGAAGGCGCGGACGTCGAAGCCGCGGTATCGCATCGAAGCGGCCGAGGCGCTGATCTCCGACGTCCCGGAGCCGCGGGATTCGGTGGAACTGCTGGCCTTCGCCAAGCGCAGGCTCGGGAAAACCGTGCTGGAACTGGAAGACGTCACGCTCGGGGTCGGCGATCGGACGCTGCTGGACCACGTGACCTGGCGCGTCGGCCCCGGCGACCGCATCGGTCTCGTCGGTGTCAACGGCTCCGGGAAGACGACGCTGCTGAAGCTGCTCGGCGGCGACGTCGAACCGGAGACCGGCCGCCGGGTCGAAGGGAAGACCGTCCGGCTGGCGCATCTGCGGCAGGAACTCGACGACCTGCCCGGTGACCTGCGGGTGCTCCAGGCGATCGAACAGGTCGCGAGCCGGGTCGTGTTCGGCAAGCAGGAGATGTCGGCCTCGCAGCTGGGGGAGAAGCTCGGCTTCCCGGCCGCCCGGCAGTGGACGCCGGTCGAGGATCTCTCCGGCGGGGAACGGCGGCGGCTGCAGCTGTGCCGGCTGCTGATGGCCGAGCCGAACGTGCTGCTGCTGGACGAGCCGACCAACGACCTCGACATCGACACCCTGCAGCAGCTGGAGGATCTGCTCGACTCGTGGCCGGGCACGATGGTCGTCGTCTCGCACGACCGGTACCTGGTCGAGCGCGTCTGCGACACCACGGTCGCGTTGTTCGGCGACGGCAAGGTGACGCATCTGCCCGGCGGCATCGACGAGTACCTCACCCGGCGGGAGTCCGGCCGTGAAGGTCTCCTTACCGGCGCTGGACGCCGGGAAGGGGGCCTTCACGGCACGGCGGCGGAGGAGAAGGCGGCCGCGAAGAAGAGCGCGGCCGAGGTGCGGGCGGCGCAGAAGGAGCTGGGGCGGCTCGAACGGAAGCTGGATCAGCTGCACGGCAAGGAGGAGAAGATCCTCGCGGTGCTCCTGGAGGCGGCGACCGACCCGGCGCGGCTGATGGAACTGAACACCGAGCTGAAGGCCGTGCAGGCGGAGATCGGCGACGTCGAGGCCCGCTGGCTGGAGACGTCCGAAACGCTCGAATAGCGGATTGCCGGTTGGCGGGCGGGTCGTGACGGGCAGACAGTAATCTGCTCGGCATGAGTCGGTTCGTGGACACGCTTGTCGCCACCGCGGCGGGGCGCGGTCAGCAGCGCGGGATGGTCACCGGGGAGCCCAAGGAGCCCGTCCGGCGGACCTGGGCGGACATCCACCGGCAGGCGCTGAAGGTCGCCGGTGGGCTGGTCGAAGGCGGGATGAAGCCGGGCAGCGCGGTCGCCGTGCTCGCCGCCGCCCCCGCGCTGATCGCGCCGACCGTGCAGGCGGTGTGGCTGGCGGGTGGCAGCGTCACCATGCTGCACCAGCCGACGCCGAGGACCGACCTCGCCGAATGGGCCGCCGACACCGTCCGCGTGCTGCGCATGATCGGCTCCGACCTGGTGCTGCTTGGCGAACCGTTCGACCAGCTGGCGCCGGTGCTCACCGAGCACGGTATCGGGTTCCGGCTGATCACCGACCTCGCGGACGCGCGGCCGCTCGACGCGGTGGTGCCGACGCAGGAGTCCGACACGGCGCTGCTGCAGCTGACCAGCGGCTCGACCGCCGAGCCCAAGGCCGTCCGCATCACCTACGGCAACCTGTACTCGAACGTGAAGGCCATGGTCGACCGCGCGGAGTTCGACTTCGACGTCGACGTGATGGTCTCGTGGCTGCCGACCTTCCACGACATGGGCATGGTCGGGTTCCTGACCGTGCCGATGACCTTCGGCGTCGAGCTGGTCAAGATCACCCCGGTCGAGTTCCTCGCCGGGCCGCTGATCTGGCCCGAACTGATCAGCAAGTACAACGGGACCACGACCGCGGCGCCGAACTTCGCCTACGCCATCGTCGGGCGGCGGATGGCGCGCGTGGACGACGACAACGCCTACGACCTGTCGAAGCTGCGGATCGCGCTCAACGGCGCCGAACCCATCGACGAGACCGCCGTGCAGACCTTTGTGGACGCCGGGGCGCGCTTCAAGATGCCCGCGGAATGCGTTTTCCCGGCCTACGGCATGGCCGAGGCGACGCTGGCGGTGTCCTTCGCGCCGCTGTTCACCGGTTTGACGCTCGACGTCGTCGAGGCCGACGCGCTGGAGGCGGACAACCGCGCCGTGCCGGTGCCCGAGGGCGACCCGCGACGCGGCACCGACGACGTGCGTTCGTTCGCGGTGCTCGGCCGCCCGCTCGACGGGCTCGAAGCGGAAATCGTGGACGACAAGGGAAACCGGCTCGGGGAACGGGAAGTCGGGGAAATCCGGCTGCGCGGCGAGGCCGTGACGCCGGGCTACCTGACCATGGACGGTCCACTCGCGACACAGGACGCCGAAGGCTGGCTCGACACCGGCGATCTCGGATACCTGGTCGACGGGCAGATCGTGATCTGCGGACGCCGCAAGGACGTCATCATCATGGGCGGCCGGAACCTGTACCCGACCGACATCGAGCGGGCGGCGACCTCGGTCGAGGGCGTGCGCGCCGGGAACGCGGTCGCGGTGCGGCTCGACGCGGGCAGCAGGCGCGAGCGGTTCGCGGTCGTCGTCGAATCGAAGCTCGCCGGGGATCCCGAAGCCGAGAAGGCACTGTCCAAAGAGGTCGCGGCCCGTGTGCGCGACGCCGTCGACATGCGCCCGTTCGCCGTGGTGGTGCTGCCCGCCGGGAGCCTGCCGAAGACGCCGTCGGGCAAGGTCAAGCGCGCCGCCACCGCTGTCCAGTACGCCGACCGCATCGCCAAGAACGCCGAGTAGTACCGGCTCGCTCCCGGGGTGGCTCGTCGGCCCCAGATCAGCGGCGCCAGAAGCTCCGGCGGCTGTGGGTGTGCTCCAGCGGCGGGGCGATGTGGAAGGTGCCGCTGCCGCTGTTGTCGGCGAGGGTGGTTTCGCAGAGCCGCAGGAAGGCGTCGACGGCGGCGTGGTCGTAGCCGCGTTTCGACAGTGGCGCCTTGCTGAACGCGACGTCGTGGACGTCGTCGGCGGTGAGGTCGTCGTCGCCGTCCAGCGTCGCGGCGACCCGCTCCAGGAAGGCGTCGACCTGGGGTTCGTAGTAGCCGCGGGTGCCGATCGGGGCGCGGTCGAACTGGATGGTCCGCGCCTCGATCGCCGTCACCGCCATTACCGCTCCTTGATGCGCTCGGAAGGCTCTTCGAGGGCTTCGGGTGTGGCTCGCTCGTCGGTCGCCTCGTCCTGGACACGGGCGAGCGGCACACCGGGGACGTGCCGCCCGGTTTCGGTGACCAGCTGCTGTTCGACCTCGTCGAGGAATTCGTCGACCTCGCGCTCGTCGTAGCCGCGCTTGCCGATCAGGGGCCGCGAGAACATCACGTGGTGGACCTCGGCCGCGGTCAGGTCGTCCTCCTCGGCGAATGTCTTCGCGATACGCCGGATGAACGCGTCGACCTCGTGCTTGGCGTAGCCGCGGCGGCCGATCGGGGCGTTACCGAAGGTGACCTCGGCGAGGTCTTCGGCGGTGAACGACATGGGACTCTCTCTCCGATTGAGGGGTGGGTTACGGATTCCCGTAGTCCGTCCTAAACCCTTGAAGAGTTCCCCGAAAGGCCTCGCCCGACTCCTCACCCCGATCAGGCGGCCAACAATCGCCCATCGAGTGAGCCGGGACTACCGAACGCGCTGTGTCGCACATCACAGAATGATTACGTGAGCCGCTACCAGCGACGACGTGGTTCAGCCGCTGGGCGGGGGCGCGTCCCGGAGGCGCCAGAGCTCTTCCTCGACGTCGTCGAGGAACGCGTCGACCTGGCGCATGTGATAGGCGCGCATACCCAGCGGGGGCTTGCTGAACTCGACGTTGTGCACGTCCCACGGGGTCAGCGTGTTCCGGCCCGCCAGCGCCTGCGCTACGAGGTCGAGGAACGCGTCGACCTCGTCCTCGTTGTAGCCCCTCCTGCCGAAGGGCGGCTTGCCGAAGCTGACCCCCCGGACTTCATCGGGGGTCATGACTCCAGGTTGCCAGCTTCCTTAGCCCGCGTGGAAGGCATTCTGCGCGGCGGCCAGCCCGGTCGAGACGAGCGCCTCCACCGCGTCGGCGCAGCGGTCGACCTCGAACGGGAGCTCCTTGCGCTCGACCGTCGAGAAGTCCTTGAGCACGAAATCGGCCGGATCCTGGCGGCCGGGCGGGCGGCCGATGCCGAAGCGGACCCGGTAGTAGTCACGGGTGCCCAGCGATTTCGTGATGGACCGCAGGCCGTTGTGGCCGTTGTCCCCGCCGCCCAGCTTCAGCTTCAGCGCGCCGAAGTCGACGTCCAGCTCGTCGTGCACGACGACGACCCCGGAGGCCGGGACCTTGTAGAACCGGGCGGCGCCGACGACAGGACCACCGGAGAGGTTCATGTACGAACGCGGTTTGACCAGCACCACCCGGGAGCCGGCCAGCCTGCCTTCGACCACCTCGGCGCCGCTCTTGTGGGCCTTGAACCTGCCGCCGATCCGCGAGGCCAGCTCGTCGAGCACCATGAACCCGACGTTGTGCCGGTTGCCGGCGTACTGCGGCCCGGGATTGCCGAGGCCGGCGAGCAGTACCAGCTCGCCGGCCCCCGGCACGTCTTCAGACACAGTCACTCACAGAGTAGGGATTACTCGGCGGCTTCTTCGGTGGCGGCCTCTTCGCCACCCTCGTCCTCGGACTCGGTGGCGCGGGCCTCGTTCACCGCGACGACGAGCGCCTCGGCGTCGGTGACCAGCGTCGCGCCCGCGGGCAGGGTGACCTGCGAGGCGAGGATCTGGGAGCCGGCCTCGACGCCCTCGACCGAGACCTCGACCTGCTCGGGGATGTGCAGGGCCTCGACCTCGACCTGCAGGGTGTCGAGGTCCTGGGTGACCAGGGTGCCCGGGCCGGGCGTGCCGGTGACGACGACCGGGACGTCGACGGTGATCTTCTCACCGCGCTTGACGACCAGCAGGTCGACGTGCTCGATGTAGTTCTTCAGCGGGTGGACCACGATGGTCTTGGTCAGCGCGAGCTCGACGGAGCCCTCCAGGTCCAGCGTGATGACGGCGTTGCTGCCGTTCTCGCGGACGACACGGGCGAACTCGATCGCCGGCAGCGCGAAGTGCCGCGGGTCCGAGCCGTGGCCGTAGAGGACCGCGGGGATCTTGCCGGCGCGACGCGTGCGACGCGCGGCGCCCTTGCCGAACTCGGTGCGCGGCTCGACGGAAAGACGTACCTCGGACACGGTTGAGCACTCCTTCTTTCACCAACATGTTCGGTGGAAACATGCTGCGCGGGGATGGGCTGTACGGGGCGGCTGCGTTCGGCGGCGAGTCCAGGCGTGCACAAACACGGGGGCCTCAAAGCCGCCGCGTCGATCACGCCGGGCACCAGGGCAGGAACCCGCCTCGCCGAGACAACCTGGAAAGTGTAAACCAGGCGGGAACCGGTAGGTTGCGGTGGGTGCCACGGGCAGGCCTCACGCCCGGGGGATCCGGTGCGTGACGGACAGATCCGCATGCGTGGCGCGCGCCGCCGCGATGGGATTTCGGTGCGGCGGAGGAACGGTATGCGAGCTGGATGGGGCACCGCGGTGGTGGCGCTGGCGCTGCTGCTCAGCGGCTGTCAGGCGGCCGTGCAGGGCAGTGCCGGGCTCTCGGCGGGCGATCGGCAGCTGGCCGGCAAACGCGCTCAGCAGCGCGCGGCCGTCGACACCGCGCTCACCGCGCTCGAACAGGCGCCCGCGCTGGCCTACGGCAGCACCTTGCCAGGGGGCGATCAGCAGTGGCGCGTCACCCGGGGCGGCAGCGCGGTGGGCGTGCTGCCCATCGAAGGCCAGCCGGTGCAGGTCGCGATCGCGGCCGGGCAGCTCTACCTGGCCGCCAACCCCGACTACTGGAAGGCACACGGACCCGACGACGGCGCGCAGTTCGGCACGAGCTGGGTGCGCTCGGCGCCGTCGGAGCTGCCGCTCGACCCCGCGGCGCGGCTCGCGCCCGCGAAGGTCGCCGCCGGGCTGCGTACCGCACTGTCCTCAATGGACCAGGTGCGGGAACCGGTGCGGGCCAAGCTGCCCGACGGCACCGAGGTGTACGAAGTGGGCAGTGGGCTCGGCAAACTCCGTGTCACCACGGCACAGCCGAACCGCGTGGTCAGCTTCGCCCCGGCGCTGCTCGACCAGCAGGCGGGCGCGAAACTCGGCACGGACCTGCGGGTCGAGCCGATCACCGGTGACGCGCTGAAGAAGTTCCACAGCGACCTCGACGCCGCGGTCGGCGCCATCGGCCAGCCGCTCGACGCGCTCGCGCGGGCCAGCGTCACGGTGCTGGGCGACAAGCTCGACTGCAAGGACTACGACGGCACCTGCAAGACCACGGTCGACCTGACCAGTTCGGTCGTCGGCGGCGGCCAGGGGACCTCGGTGCACGTCACCCTCACCGTCGAGGTCAGCGCCGATTCGCTCGGCGCGCAGACCTGCAAGGCCGACGGGAACACGGCGCCGGAGGCCACGCTCACGCTGGCCTGCGACGTCCGTTTCCAGCTGCCCAACAAGACCGCGAGCTATCGGGTACTGGCGAAGCCGACGGCGGTCGGCGAGGTGCGGGCGCCGGTCGACGTCGAGAAGACCAAGCAGGCCGTGCAGTCGGATTTCGCCACGATCGGCGGCTGAGTTCCCACGGGTGTTCCCGGCATGTGGACGGCGCCGGCGCGCTGAGCTGTACGCCTACCCCGGGGTGCGTTGCTTTCGTTGAAGTAGCCGAATCCGCGTTCCTACCATCGGCGTCATCGCTGGATCGAACAAGATTGAGGAGTACGCGATGGCCAAGCTGGTGATTTTCGGCGCGACCGGATACGCCGGGGGCAGGATCGGCGCCGAGGCGCGGCGGCGTGGGCACGACGTGGTCGGCGTCGCGCGCAACGTCGACGGGATTTCCGGTGACTTCACCGCGCGGGCCGGCTCGCTGCACGACGCGCCGTTCGTCGCCGAGGTCGCGAAGGGCGCGGACGTGCTGGTCGTCGCCACCCCGGCGCGCGAGGACGCCGACGGCCGGAAGCTGCTGGACGCCGTCCCGTCGCTGGCGAAGGCCGCTGTCGCCGAGGGCGCGCGGCTCGCGTTCGTCGGCGGTGCGGGCAGCCTGCACGTGGTCGAGGGCGGGCCGCGGCTGATCGACACCCCGGAGTTCCCCGACGAGTACAAGCCCGAGGCGGGCAACCACGCCGACGTGCTTGCCGCGGTGCGGGAGCTGCCGTCCGATGTGGACTGGTTCTACGTCAGCCCCGCCGCCGAGTTCGGTGCCTGGGCCGCGGGCGAGCGGACCGGGAAGTTCCGGCTCGGCGGCGACGTCCTGCTGGCCGACGAGAACGGCGCGTCGAAGATCGGCGGCGACGACTACGCGATCGCGTTCGTGGACGAGATCGAGCAGCCGAAGCACTCGCGGCGGCGCTTCACTGTCGCGTACTGATCATTTGCCGGACAGCTCGGTGACGACCGGCGCGAAGTCTTCCATCGCCGGTTCGAACACCGTGATGTAGGAGAAGCCGTAGCGCTCGCGCCGGGCGACGAGCTGCTCGATGATCTCGTCGATCGTGCCGAGCAGCAGTTGCGGCGCTTCCAGCAACGCGTCGACGTCGAGGTTCAGCCACGGGATGTCGGCCGCCCATTCCGCGGCGGCCGCACGCCGGTCGGCGGTCACGGTCACCTTCTGGACGAGCATGTTGGCCTCGGTCTCGCGGCCAGCGGCCTTGGCGCGGAAGTGGCCGACGCGTTCGTCCACCGTGGCGGCGTCGTCGAGGATGAACGTGCCCGGTGGCTTGCCCGGTGCCTGACGCAGTCCCGCGAACCCGACGATGTCGGCGTGGGCCGCGGCGAGATCGAGGACGCCGTCGCTGTTGCCCGCGATGAGCAGCGGCGGCGCTTCCACGCCTTCGTCCTCGAAGTGTTTCTCCAGCTCACCGAGGCTCTTGCCGAGGAAGGCGATGCGTTCGCGGGCAGGGCTCCACGGCAGCCCGGCGTCGTCGAACTCGTGCTTCATGTGCCCGGCGCCGAGCCCGAGGTCGAGCCTGCCGCCGGTGAGCTTGACCGTCGTCGAGACCTCACGGGCGAAGAGGCCGAGGTTGTAGAACGGCACGTTGGACACCAACGGCCCCAGACGAGGCCGCTCGGTGACCGCCGCCGCGACCGCGAGCGCCGGGAACGGCGCCATCCTGCCCTTGCCGAGATGATCGGGGACGGTGATGGCGTCGTACCCGAGCTCCTCGGCCCGGCGGCACTTCGCGATCCACTCGTCCTGGTTTTCCAGGGCCCGCAGCCCGATCCCGAACCTGAATTTCCCCATGCCGCAGACGTTAGCGGCCCGCGTCCCCTCGGCGGCCCGATTTCGCGCCCAGCGGACGTGTCCACAGTGGACGGAAATGCCGTTAAGGCCACCTTACGGGCGTCTGATGCCCGTAAGGTGGCCTTAACGGCATGTGCGGTGAGACTTACGCGGCGCCGTCGAACAGCGACGTCACCGAGCCGTCCTCGAAGACCTGCTGGATAGCCTCGGCCAGCATCGGCGCGATGGAGAGCACCGTCAGGCCCGGGAAGTGCTTCTCCGGCGGGATCGGCAGCGAGTTCGTGACGATGACCTCGCGGGCCTTGCAGTTCGAGAGCCGCTCGGTCGCCGGGTCGGACAGGATGCCGTGCGTGGTCGCGATGACCACGTCGGCGGCGCCCTCGTCGAGCAGCGCGTCGGTGGCCTTGACGATCGTGCCGCCGGTGTCGATCATGTCGTCGACCAGCACGCACAGCTTGCCCTCGACGTGCCCGACGACGCGGTTGGCGACGGCCTGGTTCGGCTTGTCGGGGTCGCGGGTCTTGTGGATGAACGCGATCGGCCGGTCACCCAGCTGCTGCGCCCACTTCTCGGCCAGCCGCACACGGCCCGAGTCCGGCGAAACGACCGCGATGTCGGAGCCGCCGTAGGTCTTCTTGATGTGCTCGGCCAGCACGCTCTGCGCCATCAGGTGGTCGACGGGGCCGTCGAAGAAGCCCTGGATCTGCGCGGTGTGCAGGTCGACGGTCATGATCCGGTCGGCGCCCGCGGTCTTGAACATGTCCGCGATGAGCCGCGCCGAGATCGGCTCGCGGCCCTTGTGCTTCTTGTCCTGCCGCGCGTACGGGTAGAACGGCATGACCACGGTGATCCGCTTCGCGCTCGCCCGCTTGAGCGCGTCCACCATGATCAGCTGCTCCATCACGAACTCGTTGATGGGCGTCGTGTGGCTCTGGATGACGAACGCGTCGCAGCCGCGCACCGACTCCTCGAACCGCACGAACAGCTCGCCGTTGGCGAAGGTGTGCGCGGTCTGCGGCGTGATGGTCACGTCGAGGTATTTGGCGACCTCGTCCGCGAGTTCCTTGTGCGCGCGGCCGGAGAAGAGCATCAGGTTCTTCTTCGGCGTGCCGGACTTCTGACTCATGCTGGCGACTCCCCGTCGTTTCCTACTACCGGTTCGGACACAACGGTGGTGTCCTGCTGTGCGGCGAGCGCGGCTTCCGCCGCCTCCGCCGCGGGCGTGCCCGGCCTGCGCCGGATCGCCCAGCCTTCGATGTTGCGCTGCGGTCCCGCGGACACCGCGAGCGTGCCCGGTGGCACGTCCTCGCGGATCACCGCCCCCGCCCCGCTGTAGGCGCCGTCACCCACCTTCACCGGCGCGACGAACGTGTTGTCCGCGCCCAGCCGCACGTACGACCCGATTTCGGTCTTGTGCTTGTTGACGCCGTCGTAGTTGACGAACACGCTCGAGCAGCCGATGTTGCTGTGCTCGCCGATGACCGCGTCGCCGACGTAGGTCAGGTGCGGCACCTTCGTCCCGGTACCGATGTCGGCGTTCTTGGTCTCGACGAACGCGCCGAGCTTCCCCTTCGCCCCCAGCTTCGTGCCCGGCCGCAGGTAGGTGAACGGCCCGACCTTGACGCCGTCGCCCAGCTCGGAGTCCGAACCGTGCGTCCGCACCACCGACGCCCCCGCGCCGACGCGGACGTTCTCCAGCGTGCTGTCCGGGCCGACCGTGGCACCCTCGCCGACCGCCGTCGTCCCCTTGAGCTGCACTCCCGGCTCGAGGACGACGTCCCGTTCGAGCGTGACGCCCGCGTCGATCCAGGTGCTGCCCGGGTCCACGATCGTGACGCCGGAGCGCTGCCAGCCGCGGATGATCCGGCGGTTCAGCTCGGCGCCCAGCGTCGCCAGCTGGACCCGGTCGTTGATCCCCTCGGTCACCCACGGGTCGTCGACCACCAGGGCCCCGACGCCCTTGCCGTCGCCACGCGCGATGGCCAGCACGTCGGTCAGGTACAGCTCGCCCTGGGCGTTGTCGGTGGAGAGCCGGGAGAGCCCGTCGGCCAGCACAGCCGCGTCGAAGGCGTACACCCCGGAGTTGATCTCGGTGATCTCGTGCTGCTCGGGCGTCGCGTCCTTCTGTTCGACGATCGCCGCCACCGCGCCCGCCTCGTCCCGCAGGATGCGGCCGTAGCCGGTCGGGTCGGCGACGACCGCGGTCAACACGGTCACCGAATTGCCCGTCCCGGTGTGCTCGGCCAGCAGCGCGGACAGCGTCGCGGTGTCCAGCAGCGGCACGTCGCCGTAGCTGACGATCACCGTGCCGGTCAGGCCGTCGGGCAGCGCGGCCAGCGCGCACGACACCGCGTGCCCGGTGCCCTTCTGCTCGGTCTGGACGGCGGTGGTCACCCCGCGCCCGAGCGTGTCGCCGATGCGGCCCAGCTCCGCGCCGACCGCCTCGCGGCCGTGTCCGATCACCACCACCAGATGCTCCGGTTCGAGCCCCGCCGCCGCCCGCACGGCGTGCTCGACCAGCGGTCTCCCGGCGATCGGGTGCAGCACCTTCGGGGTGGCGGATCGCATGCGGGTGCCCTCACCCGCGGCGAGGATCAACGTGCTCAGCGGGCCGGTCACGACACTCCCAACAGTTCACCAACTCATGCTCTGTCGGGGTTCGATCCTACGTGGGCTCCTCGGCGCCCCACGCGGGGTCGGTCGGAGCATCCTCACCAGGCCAAACGTTCGCCGGTTCGGCCGTCATCGAATTCGCCGAGGCGACCTGGTTGCCGCCGCCGCGCTTCGCCTCGTACATCGCCGCGTCCGCCCGCGCGAGCACCTGTTCGGCACGCTCCTGCGGGCGCAGCGAGACGAGCCCGATCGACAGCGTCACGCCGTGCGAAAGGTGGTGCGGGAGCTGCGCGACGGACTTCACCGCGCGGCCGAGCGCCATCTTCGCCGCCGACGCCGGCGCACCGGGCAGCAGCACGATGAACTCGTCACCGCCGTAGCGCGCGACGACGTCGTCGCCGCGCAACGCGTCGCGCAGAGTGCTGGCGACGACCCGCAGCACGTTGTCGCCCTCGGCGTGCGACTGCTGATCGTTGACGCCCTTGAAGCCGTCGAGGTCGACGAGCGCGACCGCCAGCGGCTGCGCGTCGGCCGACGAGGACAGCATGCGCAGCTTCTCGTCGAGCGCGCGGCGGTTGGGCAGCCCGGTGAGCGGATCCTGCAGCGCCTGCTGGGTGATCGCGCCGTGCTCGGCCGACAGCCGCTCGTGCTCGCGGCGCGCGTTGAGCGTGGCGATCTGCGATTCGCGCAGCGTCCACATCTCGGCCTCCAGCGTCGTCGCGTAGTCGATCAGCGACTGGCTGGCACCGGACGCGTAGTCCGGGGTGGTGTCGAGGCGGGCCAGTTCGCGCGAGACGTTGAGCCGCATGGTCGGCTGCGAGATGTCCGCGGCCATGGCCTTCTTCGTCGTGCGCAGGACGTCGAGCGCCTCTTCGCGGCGCCCGGCCTTGTCCAGGCAGCGGGCCAGCGCGATGGCCACGACTTCCTTCTCGTACGGGAACCCGAGGCCGGAGTACAGGTGCTCGAGCCGTTCGATGTGCTCTTCGCCGGGGTTGTTCAGCGCGAGCGCGGCGGCGAGCGCGCCGACCTGGTCGACCGCGGCCACCCCGGCCTTGCGAGGGAACAGCGATTCGGCGAACGGGCCCTCCGCGGCCTCGGCCATCGACGCGGCGACGCGGAACTTCTCCGCGCTCGCCTCGTACTGCTCGACGCGTTCGAGCCGCAGACCCCAGCCGAGCAGCATCTTGACGCGGTTGAACAGCTGCAGGGTGATCTCGTGCGGGCTGGCGCTCTCGCGGATGGCCTGGTGGGCGCGGCCGATGACCTCCTCGGCCGCCTCGTACACGCCGAGCTGGTTGAGCACGATCCAGCAGTCGATCAGCGCGGTGGACTGCATCCGGTTCCAGTTGCGGACGCCGACGCCGCGGTCCGGGATCGTCGAATCGTCGAGGATGGCCAGCGCCCGCGCGATCTCGGTGAGCGCGGCGTCCTCCTGCTCGGCCAGCACGAGCCGGCGCCCGCGCAGCGCGTGCGCGTCGGCGCGCAGCAGCGCGAGGCCGTGGCGGCGGGTGTGCGCGAGCATCTCGTCGAGCCGGGGCTCCGCCTCCGCGGCGAGTCCGCGGGTGAGCAGCCTGGCCAGTGCGGACGCGCGCAGCAGCTGCGCGACCAGCAGCGGTTCACCGCGGCGCTGTGTCTCGTCGAGGAGCTCGTCCATCGTGGCGACGATTTCGAGCTGCTGGGCGTGTTCCAGACGCTGCACCGCGGCCGTCAGCTCGCGGGCGCGGCCGACCAGCCAGGCGTCGGACATTTCGACCAAGGTCGGCCGCCTGGCCGTTCCCGCGAAGCCGTCGATCGTCGTCTCGTCGCTCAGCCGCGCTCACCCCCGCTGCTCGCTGTCCGTCTCGCGCTGCTCCGCCGCCAGGATTCGAACCTGAACTGTCAGAACCAAAATCTGAAGTGCTGCCGATTACACTACGGCGGATCGTTCCTGGTCAGAATAGCGACGATCGGCGCGGCCCCGTGCGGGAGGGGTTATCTCCCGCCGTGGCGGGTATCCGCGGACATGGTTGTCGTCCCCCGCGCGGCCGTTCGCCCCTCCCCAGCCGCCAAAACCTCCTGTACCGTAACTTACGGCATCGTAGGTTAGGTAACCCTTCGCAGGGATGCACGTAGGAAGAAGTGAACTGCATGACGGCCACGCTCGACCGTTCTCAGCCCACCGGGGAGCCATCGGCCCCGAAGGGCCCCAAGCCCCTCTACGGCGGAACACGCTCCGTCGGCGTCCAGGTTTCGGTCTACTTCGGTGTGATCGCACCGCTCGCCGCTCTGCTCGTCGCCGTCCCCTTCGCCTGGGGCTGGGGACTGAACTGGGTCGACGTCGCGCTCTTCGTCGTCTTCTACGGAATCAGCGGGCTCGGGGTCACCGTCGCCTACCACCGCTACTTCACGCACGGTTCGTTCAAGGCCAAGCCATGGCTGCGCGTCGTGATGGCCGTCGCGGGCAGCGTCGCGCTGCAGGGTCCGGTGATCACCTGGGTCGCCGACCACCGCCGGCACCACGCCTTCTCCGACCGTGACGGCGATCCGCACTCGCCGTGGGCGTTCGGCACCTCGCCGGTGGCCATCGCCAAGGGTTTCTGGCACGCGCACATGGGCTGGCTGTTCGAGCGCGACACCACCAACCAGGAGCGGTTCGCCCCGGACCTGGTCAAGGACCCGGCCATCAAGAAGGTGGACAGCCTGTTCTGGCTGTGGGCGCTGGTGAGCCTGTTCGGGCCCGCGCTGATCGGCGGACTGGTCACCTGGTCGCTGTGGGGCGCGGTGACCGCGTTCTTCTGGGCCGGGCTGGTCCGGGTCTGCGTGCTGCACCACGTGACCTGGTCGGTGAACTCGATCTGCCACATGATCGGCGAGCGCCCGTTCGCCGCGCGGGACCGGTCGGCGAACTTCTGGCCGCTGGCGATCTTCTCCTTCGGCGAGTCGTGGCACAACCTGCACCACGCCGACCCGACGTCCGCGCGGCACGGCGTCAAGCGCGGCCAGCTCGACATGTCGGCCCGGCTCATCTGGATCTTCGAAAAGTTCGGCTGGGTGCACGACGTGCGCTGGCCGACCCCGCAGCGTCTGGCGCGGATCGCTACCGAAAGTAAATAAATCGCATAGCTCGGCTACAGTGCCGTAGTGGCGGCACGAAGGCGGGGAAAGCGTGAAACGGTCACCGGGGCTCGTCCGGCGGCCCCGGTGACCCGGGTGCGGATGACCGGAAGCGAACGCAGGCAACAACTCCTGAACGTGGCGCGCGCCCTGTTCGCGGAAAAGGGCTTCGACGGGACGTCGATCGAGGAGATCGCGCACCGGGCGAACGTGTCCAAACCGGTCGTGTACGAGCATTTCGGCGGGAAAGAGGGGATCTACGCGGTCGTCGTCGACCGCGAGACCCAGCTCCTGCTCGACCGGATGGTGTCCACTCTGCACGGTGGGCACCCGAGGGTGATGCTGGAACAGGCGGCGATCGCGCTGCTCAGCTACGTCGAGCACTCGCACGACGGATTCCGCATCCTCGTCAGGGATTCGCCGGTGGCGAGTTCGACCGGGACGTTCTCCACGGTCCTGAACGACATCGCCAGCCAGGTCGAACACATTCTCGCGCAGCAGTTCGCGGCACGGGGCTACGACGAGAAACTGGCCGCGCTCTACGCGCAGGCGCTCGTCGGCATGGTCGCGTTGACCGGGCAGTGGTGGCTCGACGCGCGCAAGCCCAAACGCGAGGAGGTCGCCGCGCATCTGGTGAACCTGGCGTGGAACGGACTGTCCCATTTGGAGCACAAGCCGAAGCTGCGGCTCGGCTGAGGTTGCTGATTTTCCCACCGTGAGCCGTTTGGGCGATTCGGGTGATACTCGGACGACGCGGGCAACTTCGCGCCGGAAGCGCGCGTACGTGGTGTGACAGCCAGAACGGCTCATGGGGAGGCCGCGTTGTTGTACACGACTCACGACGACAAGCCGGGAAAAAGACCGAGAACAGGCGCCGCCGCGCGAGTAGCCGCCGTCACGATGCTGATGGCGGGGCTGCTCGTCGCGCTCGCCGGGCAGAACGTCGCGGGAGCCGTCGGCCATGCGGCGCCGATGTCCCGCTGGACGCAGGTGAACAAGCACGAGCCCGACCGCTCGTACTGGGAAACCGCGCGTGACGCCGCACGGGTCGGCCGGTCGGCCGATCCGAAGGGCGTGTTCCGCTCATTCTTCCGGATCGACACGTCGAAGACGAACGGATCGCGGATCCACAAGGCCGAATTCGACGTCTCGGTCGACACCTCGAAGCCGTGTTCGCCGACGACGCTGGAACTCTGGGCGGTCCGGCCCATCGATCCCGCGCAGCCGCTGACCTGGAACAACTCGCGCGACGCCTGGCTCGGCGACGCACCGCTGGCCACCAGTTCCGGCGACGCCTGCGGCGGTGGCCTCCTGCGACTGGAATTCGCGAGTGACGCATTGAAAGCGCTTGCGCAAAGGGCCGCGGACGAACGCAGCGGCTTCGTCACGCTGGGCGTGAAACTGCGGAACGAGCATCTGCCCAAGGGAATGGCGCTCAAGCCCGAAAGCGCCTTCCTTACCGTGGAATACAACAATCCGCCGACCGTGACCCGGGTTTCCACGTCCTATCCGTCTCGTTGCGGTACCGCTGAAGCGCCAACGCCCCTCAATGACGGACGGGTCCGTCAGTTCTCCGGGGCGAGCAGTGATCCCGAATCCTCGGACGGCATCACGACCAGGCTGGAGATCCTCCGCGCGGACGGCTCGCTCGCCTACGCCACCGAGGTCGGGCCGATCGGCAGTGGCGCCTTCTCGTGGTCGGAACTTCCCGAAGGCGTGCTCGTGGACGGCCAGACCTACCACTACCACGCGCAGGCAAGGGATGCCCTCGACGTCGGTCCGTCCACACCGGACTGTTATTTCACGGTCGACGCGGTGCGTCCTGGCGTGCCACGGATCTCCTCGGCCGACTTCCCGGACGGGGAGCCGGTGATTCCGGCGCGCACTACCGGAACGGTGACCTTGCGCGCCGCCGCGGGCGACACCGACGTCGCGGAGTTCATGTACGGCTTCAAGGCCGAAAGGGTCACGCACCGGATCAAGGCGGCGCCGGACGGCAGCGCGGTGCTCCCGGTCACCGTCTTCGAGGACCCGATCACCCATGTCGCCTCGGCGCGTCTCTACGTCCGCGCCGTCGACCGGGCGGGCAACGTCAGCGACCTCACCCCGTCCTGGGGTCTGTCCGCTTTGGACAATCCGGCGCCGCGGGCCCATGTGCCCGAGGACATGAACGGCGACGGCCGGTCCGACGTCACCCTGTTCATGGACCACGACTTCGGCGGCAGGAGAATCTGGAACGTCACCGCCCGCGACGGCGGCTTCTACCAGGGCACCGTGGTGATGGACGCCGGTATCTCCTCGGGCGGCCTCGCGCCGCTGCGCTACGTCCGCGGCGACTTCGACGGCGACGGCCGCACGGACGTCGCGACGTTCACCCAGGCACCCGGTGACCGGGCGCAGCTGTCGGTGTATCCCTCGGACGGCCACGGATACGCGGGCCGCAACACCTGGGACAGCGGCTCCGCGGCGTGGCCGCTGAGCACCCTGCGCATGTTCTCCGGCGATTTCACCGGTGACGGCAAGGCGGACGTCGCGGTGCAGCGGCCCGCCGACGGCGGCGGCTGGCAGGTGACGGTGTTCCCCGGCGGCGCGCTGAACGCCCCGGTCGTCTGGTACACCTCGCCCGGTGACCCGGCCAAGGCGAACCTGGTCGCCGGCGACTTCGACGGCGACGGCCGTACCGACCTGGCCGAACTCCGCGACGAGGGCGACTGCCACGCGAACCTGACCGTGCACCGCTCGACCGGCTCCGCCTTCGATGCCGGTGCGTCCACATGGGACGGTCCATTCTGTACCGGACGGAGCACTCCGGTGGCCGCGGACGTCGACGGGGACGGCAAGGCCGACGTCGTCGCGATGTACGACCACGGTGGTGGCGACACGGCTATGGTCGTCTTCGGTTCCACGACCGGCTTCGCCCCGCATGACTGGTGGCGGCGCACGGGCGAGTTCGACCCGGCGAAATCCGTGCTCACCACCGGGGACTTCGACAAGGACGGGAAGGCCGACGTCGCGGTGGTCACCGCGAACGCGCCCGGCGAGAGTCAACTGTGGACACTGCGCTCCACCGGGACCGCGTTCGGTGCCCGGGTCCTCGGCTGGCAGGAGGTGACCGGCGGCGTCCCGACGCGCCCCAACGGCTGACTCCGGCCCGCGTGTGTGGGGCCGGTTACATTTCGTCCGGAATGGCCGGTCGTGCGTAACGTTCCGCGGGCAGGCGACGGATGACATCACACACCCGCGACGCGCGGTGTCATTCGTCGAGGGGGAACGTCATGGACAAGCTGCCGTCGGACCCGGCCGAGTTCGGCAGAGGGTTGTCGGAACTGCCGAAGGCACCGCCGATCCTGCCGGTCAAGCAGCGCGGCCGGGGGCTGAAGATCGCGCTGTTCACCGGGATCCCTGTCCTCGCGGCGTTCGTCATCGGGCTCGTGGTCGTGGTGGCGCCGAAGCTCGGGTCCGGAATGGACGTCGGTTCGTGCGTTCAGGGACAGGTCGACGACGCCGACAGCATTCATACCGTGACGTGCGGGCCGGATGCCAAGTACAAGGTCGTCGGCAAGGTCGCCGACCAGTCGCAGATCGCGCTCCGGATCTCCACGTCGGTGTGTGAGCCGTTCCCGACCGCGGACGCGATCTTCTGGCAGGGCGCGCGATCGGGCACCGGCACGGCGTTCTGCCTCGAGGACCTCAAGACACCGGGTGAGCGGATGCCGCTCGTCGGCGACTGTCTCAAGGGCGACGCCATCGAATCGCAGAAGACCGAGAAGGTTCCCTGCAGGGAGGCCGGGTACAAGGTCGTCGCCGTCGAAGCGGGGTCGGCGTTCGGCTTCGGCGGCGACTCCTGCGTCCAGGCACCGACCGCGGGCGCCGCGGTCCGGTGGAAGCGGACCGGGACGGCGGCGCTGCCCCAGGAGAAGGTGCTCTGCCTGGAGGATCTCAAGAACCCCGGCCACCGCAGGCCGGTGGTGGGTAGCTGCCTGAACGTGCAGGACAAGAGCCTGACCGTGCTCGACTGCGGCGCGGGCGCGCGGTTCAAGGTCGTCGGCAAGGTCGACGGCGTCACGCAGATCGACGGGCTCACCGATCCGATCGCGAAGAACTGCCCGTCGATGCCCACCGCGACGGACGCCGTCTGGTACGGCATGGGCAGCGTGCTCAGCGGCACCCGCTACTGCCTCGAACCGGTCAGGAAATAGGGGTCGAAAACCAAGCCGTCCTGGAGCCACTCCAGCGCTAGGGTCGGGTACACGGCTACGAACGGAGGTACTCGACAATGGGGCAGAGCAGGGAAATCGTGGTGACCGGCGGCGGTACCGGCATCGGGTACGCCGTGGCGTCGGCCTTCGCGAAGGCGGGGGACCGCGTCACGATCACCGGGCGCCGCGAACGGGTATTGGGCGAGGCCGCGACGCTGCTCGGTGCCCGGCCGGTGGTGTTCGACGCGGCCGACCCCGCCGCGGTGACCAGGGCACTCGACGAGCTGCCCGAGCGGGTCGACGTGCTGGTCAACAACGCGGGTGGCAACATCGACTTCCTGCGTGAGCAGCCGGACGATCTCACCGCGTTCGCCGCGGGGTGGGAAGCGAACATCCAGTCCAATGTGTACACCGCGGCGCTGGTCACCCGCGCGCTGCGCGACCGGCTCGCCGACGGCGCCCGCGTCGTCACGATCGGGTCGATCGCGGCGCACACCGGGGCCGGCTCCTACGGTGCGGCCAAGGCGGCGATCGAGGCCTGGAACATCGACGTGGCAAGGGAATTGGGGCCGCGCGGGATCACCGCGAACGTCGTGGCGCCGGGGCTGGTCGGCGACACCGAGTTCTTCCGCGGCAAGCTCAGTGACGAACGGCGCGAATGGCTCATCGGCAACACGTTCACCAAGCGCGCCGGCGAGCCCGACGACGTCGCCGAGGTCGTCACATTCCTGGCGAGCCCCGGCGCCCGGCACGTCACCGGCCAGGTCGTGCACGTGAACGGCGGCGCGTTCGCCGGACGCTAGCGGGTAGTTCGATCAGGCGGGCGTGACGCGGAGCAGCTTGTCGTCGGTGCCGTTGGACGTCGTCACGTACAAGGCGCCGTCCGGGCCGCTCCGCGCCGCGCGCAGCCTGCCGAACCGGTCGTCGAACTCCGGCGGCAGCGAGACGTCCTTCACCGTGCCCGCCGCGTCGAGTTGGAACAGCAGCAGTTTCTGTCCTTTCAGCGCGACGACGGCCAGCGCGCCCTCGTTCGCTCCCCACCGGGAACCGGTCAGGAACGCGTCGGCGCAGATCGCCTCGGTGATCTTCCCGGTTGTCCACAGTGGAAGGACGGCGTCCGGGAACCGGTTCGTGTCGGTCATCGGGACGCTCTCGTCGTAACTGCTGTCGGTGCCGCCCTTCGACGGGTCCCAGCCGTAGTTCGCCCCGGCACGCAACAGGTTGACCTCGTCGTCGAAGGCCGGTCCGTGTTCGGCGGTGATGATCTGGTTCGTGCCCGGCCGGATCGCGACGCCCTGTACGTTCCGATGTCCGTAGGTGTAGATCCGCCGCTCGTTCGGATCGGCCGAACCGATGAACGGGTTGCCCGGCACCGGTTCCCCGGTCTTCGGGTCGATGCGCAGCACCTTGCCGCCGAGGCTGTGCCGGTCCTGCGCGAGTATCGATCGTGCGGTGTCGCCGGTGCCGACGTACAACGCGCCGTCCGGGCCGAGCGTCGGACGGCAGCCGGAGTGCCGCCCGCTCGGGTTCACCGGCAGCCCGGTCAGCAGGTCCCGTACCCGTGCCGCACTCGCGTTGTCCTCGGCCAGTTTCCAGGTCACCAGCCGGACGTCGACGGCGCGTGCGCCCTCCTTGTGCGTCTGGCAGGTGGTGAACTCGCGGGACGTCGCGAAGTCCGCGCTCACCGAGAGACCCATCAGGCCGCCCTCGCCGTTGACGAGGACGTCGGAGAAGTCCGCGGCGACGTTCGTGGTGCGGTCACCGCTGACCAGCGCCAGCTTCCCCGGACGCTGCGTGACGAGGATGGCGCCGCCGGGCAGGAAGCCGACGTCCCAGCCGTGCTCCAGACCGGACGCGACCTGCTCGACCTTGAACGCCCCGGCGGCGGGTCGCGCCGTCGACGGCGCCGGTCCCGGCAACTGCTGGGTGCTCGCGGCCGAACAGCCCGTGACCAGGGCCGTCACCGACGCGAGCAGAGCTACGACAGCGGGGCGCATGCACCCAGGATGCCCCGATGTCCGATGTGGCGCCACGACTTGCGACACGACCGCGACAGGGCGTGGACCCGGCCCGCACACACGGTCGCCACCCTCGGCGGCATGACTGACGTATTGACCGCCCCTAGTGCCACGGAAAGAAAGCGGCATCTCCCGGCGTTGGACGGGCTTCGCGGCGTCGCGATCGCGGGAGTGCTGTTGTTCCACACCGGCCATCTGTCCGGCGGTTTTCTCGGCGTGGACCTGTTTTTCGCGCTTTCGGGCTACCTCATCACCGGACTGCTGCTGCGCGAGGTCGAAACGACCGGGACGGTGTCGCTGGTCGCGTTCTGGGGCAGGCGCCTGCGCCGTCTGGTGCCGGCGTCGGCGGTGATGCTGGCCGGGGTCACGCTGCTGACCTGGGCGCTGGGCCCGCCGGATCTGCTGCGGTTCGCGCTGGTGGACGGTCCGTGGGTGCAGTTCGACCTGGTCAACTGGCATCTGCTCGCCGAGTCCGCGAGTTACTGGGACCGGTTCGGCTCGACCCGGGTGTTCGAACACCTGTGGAGCATCGCGGTCGAGGAGCAGTTCTACGTGATCTGGCCGGTGGTGCTCCTGCTCGTCGCGCGCTGGGCGAGGCGGGCGGAATGGCCGGTCGCCGTGATCGCGGCCGGTGTTTCGGTGGCGTCGCTGATCCTCATGGTGGTGCTGCTCGACCCGGCCGACACGACCCGCGTCTACACCGGCACCGACACCCGCGCGTTCTCGCTGATGCTGGGCGCGCTCGCCGCGACCGAGCCGGTGCGGCGCCTGCTCGCCCGGTTCGGCGGGAAAGCCGTCCTGATCATGCTCACGGCAGGGCTGGCGGTGACCTGGTCCTTGGTGGACGGTGAGAAATCACTGTGGCTGTTCCGTGGTGGGCTGTTCGCACATTCGCTCGCGGCCGCGCTGGTGGTCGCACTCTGTGCACAGGCACCGCAAAGCTGGTTCGCCCGCGTGCTGGCTAGCCCGCCGCTGCGGTGGCTGGGGCAGATCTCCTACAGCCTGTACCTGTGGCATTGGCCGGTGCTGCTCTTGCTCACGCCCCAACGGACAGGTGTCGACGGGTGGGCGCGGACCGCCGTCGTCTGCGTAGTGTCGATCGGGCTGGCGACGCTGTCGAAGTACCTGGTGGAGGACCCGATCCGGTTCCGCGCACGCTGGGCGCGGGGACGTTCGGGGGCGGTCGCGTTCGCCTCGGCCATGGCCGCGCTCGTCGTGCTGTGGGTGGCCGTGCCGTCCCCGGCGGCGACCACGATCGACGTCGGGAGGCTCGGAGTGGCGGCCTGCGACAAAGCCGCGACATTCCGGGGACAGTGCCAGGACACCGGATCGGCAGGGTCGGTGTCGTGAGGAAAACAACCAAGCTGATGGCAGGCCTGGCAGTGGCGCTGATGGCGCTCGCCGGCTGCGCGAACGAAACGTCCACAAAGGAAGCCGCGGTGAACAAGCCGGGGCTGTCCAAGGTGTTGTTCATGGGTGACTCGATCGCCGAGGGCGAGTCCCTGCCGCTGGAAGCGGCGGCGAAGGCCAGCGGCCTCACGCTGAAGTCGCTCGCCTCGGCCGGTGGCGGTGGCGTGGTCGGCCCCATCGCGGAGATGACGTGGAAGGACTTGCCTGGCACCGTAAGCGATTTCAAGCCCAACGTGATCGTCTATCAGATCACGACGTACGACTGGGGCTCCGAGCAGGAGCAGCGCGCCGGGTACGAGCGATTGGTGAAGACGGCGGCGGATGCCGGCGCGCGGCTCGTCTTCGTCCCGTTCCCGCCCATCACCCCGGACGAGTTCTACGCGTCCCATATGGACGATCTCAACCGGACGCCGCAGGTGGCCAAGGAGGTGGCGGGCGGCTCCGGCGGACGCGCCGTCGTCCTCGACAGCACTGCCGTGTGGGGGGCCACCTACCAGCGCGACCGGGACGGCAAAATCGACCGCAGCACCGACGGCATCCACACCTGCCCGCAGGGCGCGGCCCGGTTCACCACCTGGCTGCTGGGCGAGCTGGCGAAGCAGTTCCCCGGGTTCACCCCGGCGTCCCCGCAGACCTGGGCCAACACCGGCTGGGCCGCTGACAAACGTTTCAAAGGCTGCTGACCGCTTCCCGACCGGCCACAGTGTCCACTGTGGCCGGTCAGCCGCCGGGGCGGACCAGCCCGCTCTCGTAGGCGAACACCACCGCGTGCACCCGGTCCCGCAGCCCGAGCTTCCCGAGAATGCGGCCGACGTGCGTCTTCACCGTCGTCTCGCCGATGTAGAGCTTCCCGGCGATCTCGGAGTTCGACAGTCCTCGTGCGATCAGGCCGAGAACGTCCTTCTCCCGCTCGGTCAATGAGTCCAGTTTGGACACGTCGGCGGGGGTGCGATCGTCGGCGAGGTAGCGGTCCAGCAGCCGCCGGGTGACCGACGGCGACACCATGGCGTCGCCGCGCAGCACTCCGCGCACGGCCACCAGCATCTCGTCCGACGGCGCGTCCTTGACCAGGAATCCGCTGGCCCCGGCCCGGAGCGCGGAGTAGGCGTACTCGTCGAGGTCGAACGTGGTGATCACCAGCACCCGGACGTCCGGGAACCCGGCGCAGATCCGCTCGGTCGCGGCGACCCCGTCCAGCACCGGCATCCGGACGTCCATCAGCACCAGGTCCGGCACCAGCTCACGGGCCGCGGCGACCGCCTCCTCGCCGTTCGTGGCCTCGCCGCAGACGGTCAGGTCGGGCTGGCTGTCGATGATCATCCGCAGCCCGACCCGCACCAGCTCCTGGTCGTCGCAGATCAGGACGCGGATCACGCGGCGTCCTCCAGCAAGAGAGTCGCACTCACGCGATAGCCCCCGTCTTCCGTCGGCCCGGTGTCCAGCTTGCCGTGGTACATCTCGACCCGCTGCGCCATCCCGGTCAGGCCCCGTCCCGACGACGGTAACGCGGGGGCGGGATGTTCCCTGCCGCCGGAATTGGTGACTTCGACACGGATTTCGCGCCGGGCGCCGCCAGGTCCGAAGTCGACTTCGACCCGGCCGGTGGCGTCGGCGGGCGCGTGTTTGATCATGTTGGTCAGCGCCTCCTGGACGATGCGATACACCTGCAGCGCCGCGCTCGCCGGCAGCTCGGCGGGTTCGCCGGTGACGGCGAGATCGACGCGGCGGCCTCCGGTGCTCACCTGATCGACGAGGGTACGCAGCTCGGTGACCGTCGGTTGTGGACTGCGGCCCGCTTCACCCGCGTGCAGCACTTCGAGCAGCCTGCGGAGCTCGGCGAGCGCGTCGCGGCCGGTGCGGCTGATGGTGTCGAGCGTCCTGTCGACGGACTCGGGATCCTGGTGCCGCATGAGTTTCGCGCCCTCGGCGTTGAGCACGATGACGCTCATGCTGTGCGCGAGCACGTCGTGCAGTTCACGGGCGATGCGGGTGCGTTCCTCGGCGACGGCGGCCCTGGCCTGTGCCTTCTCCTCGGATATCGCCAGTTCGGCGCGGATCCCCTCCTCCTCGGTGAGCTTCTCCCTGGCACGGAAGAACTCGCCGAGGGCCCAAGCCGCGATGTGCAACGGCAGGCCCGCGAGGAAGGCGGTCGGGATGTTCTGCGCGGCCACGCCCCAGGTGACGGCCCAGCCGATGTCGAGCGCCAGGATGCAGCAGGCGACCACCGCGGCGAACCGGCGATCACCTCGTTTGACCAGGGTGAACAGCACGACGGCCAGTGCGAGGTCGCCGCGGCCGCGATCGGAGGCCCACATGGTGTTGGTGTAGGCGGTGACCACTCCGGCGATGATCAGGACGGCGGCGGTCCTGGGGTACCGCCGCCGGAACAGCAACGGCAGCAGGAAGAGGTAGGGCACCAGCAGGATCGCGTGCGAGACGCCCGGGAATTCACTCATCGGCCGCATGAACACGAACACGGCGTACAGCGGCAGATCCCGCACCCAGGGATGTCCGCGGAGCCAGATGTTCAGCCGGTACACGCGTCGAACGTAACCCGGATCGCCGTGCGCGGGCGTCGTCCCGCGGTACCGATCGGGTCCTTCCGCAGGAGGACGGAACCGCGACGACGCGGCCGACGCCGGGCCACAAGACCCGTTCCTAGCGTCGAAAACATGTCGATCACCAGGGAATTCCTCCGCCACCCGGTCCGCACCGGTGCCATCGCGGCGAGCTCGCCCGCGCTGGCCGAAGCGATGACCGCGGGTCTCGGGCTGGAGCGCGCGAACACCGTCGTCGAACTCGGGCCCGGCACCGGCGTGTTCACCCGGGCCGTCCTCGACCGGCTGCCGCCCGGCGCGCGGCTGACCGCGTTCGAGATCAACCCGCGGCTCGCCGCTGACCTGCGACGTCGCTTCGCACACGCGCCGGTCGAGGTCGTCGAGGACTCCGCCGAGACACTGGCCGCGCGCGTCGCCGGCCCGGTGGACGTCGTGGTGTCCGGTCTGCCGTGGACGGTCATGTCCGACGCGGTGCAGGCCCGCATCCTCGACGCGGTCACTGCCGTCCTCGCCCCGGAAGGCTGCTTCAGCACCTTCGCCTACGCGCACGTGGCGTGGACACCACCCGCGCGCCGGTTCGCCGCCGCGTTGCGGGCCCGGTTCGCGGTCGTCGACCGCGGCCCGGTGGTGTGGCCGAACCTGCCGCCCGCCTTCGTCCACCGCGCCGCGCTGCCGGTCGCCTCCCGAACGGAACCGCGTCGTGGACAGTCTGCTACGGCCACTCCTTGACGCTCCGGCGCCGTGGGTCTACCTGATCTGTTTCTTGTTGATCACCGCGGAAACGGCGCTGCTGCCCGGAATCATCCTGCCCACACTGTCCACTTTGCTCTTGATGGGCTTCCTCGCGCAGCGGGGCACCCTTGACCTGGGACTGGCGCTGGCGGTCGCCGTCGTGGCCGCGGTGCTCGGGGATCAGCTCGCCTATCTGGAGGGAAAATACTGGGGGCCGCGACTGCGCTCGTCGCGTTTCGGGCGCCGCATCGGCGCCCACCGCTGGGAGCGGGCGGAATCGGCGGTGGCCCGCTACGGCGTCCCGGCGGTGATCGCCGGACGCTGTCTCGCGGGCGTGCGGACACTGGTGCCGCGGGTCGCGGGTTCGGCGGCGATGCCGTACCGGCGGTTCGCCGCGGGGAGCGTGTGCGCTGCGGTGCTGTGGGCGAGCGTGGAGATCCTGCTGGGCCAGGCGGGCGGTGCCGCCTTCGGTTGACGGCTCCGGCGCGGCGCCTCACCGAGGGACGCCTTCGTCGCGTTGCCCAGGCGTCACGTCCCTCGGGCTGCCCGAACGCTGTGAAGGGGTCCTTCAGCGCACTAGACGCCACGGAAGTTCCCCTCACGACGTATCTGTCCACAAAGGACGTACTCCCGCCCCGCCCTCGACCGGCGTCCAGTTCGGGTCCGTGAATGCCACATTGAGGGACTCAGAATCCCTCAATGTGGCATTCACGGACCTCGCCACCGCCGCGATCCGAGTTGTCCACAACCGCCTTCGTTGTCCACAGATTTCCCGCACCACCCCGCCGAGGCCCCCGGAGCCGATAGACTGGCTGCAGGGGTGCCCCCGGGACGGGAGGGGGCTGACCACCCCGATGGAGCCACCCGGGAGCCCTGTCCGGCAGGGCGGGAGACGGCGGTGATCGCCGCCTTGTCGGTGGCGGCACGTAGGCTGGAACAGTGACCGACGCTCCACTGTCCGGACTCCTCCACACCATCCTTCCCGACCCGGCCCTGCGCGGGGTGGTCGAGCGCGCCGGCGCTCCGCTGCTCGAGCTACAGGGCCCGACAGCGGCACGCCAGCTCGTCGCGGCCGCGCTGGCCACCGGAGACGGCGGAAAGGCCGGCCGCCCCGTCCTCGCGGTGACCGCCACCGGCCGCGAGGCAGACGAGCTGACGGCTGCCCTCGGCGCGCTGCTCGGCGCCGATGCCGTGGCCGATTTCCCCTCATGGGAGACGCTGCCGCACGAGCGGCTGTCCCCGCGCGCGGACACCGTCGGCCGCCGCCTCGAGGTGCTGCACCGCCTCGCCACCGAGGACGAGCAGCTCCGTGTCGTCGTCGCGACGGTGCGTAGCCTCATCCAGCCGATGGCGCCCGGCCTCGGCGCGCTCATGCCGATCGACCTCACCGTTGGCGAGGAACACGACTTCGAGGGCCTGCTCGACAGGCTGGTCGAGCTGGCCTACACGCGCGTCGACATGGTCGAGAAGCGCGGCGAGTTCGCCGTTCGCGGCGGCATTCTCGACCTCTTCGGTCCGACCGCGCAGCATCCCGTCCGCATCGAGTTCTGGGGCGACGAGGTCAGCGAGATCCGCGCGTTCGCGGTCTCCGACCAGCGCTCCCTGCCCGGCGAGATCCCCCGCGTCAGCGCGCCGCCGTGCCGCGAGCTGCTGCTCACCGGCCCGGTCAAGGCGAAGGCCGCCGAACTCGCGAAGACGTACGAGGCCGACGCGCATCTCGCCGAGATGCTCACCAAGCTCTCCGACGGCATCCCGGTCGAGGGCATGGAGGCGCTCATCCCGGTCCTCTGCGAGGGCGAGCTGGAGCTGCTCACCGACGCGATGCCCGTCGGCACCCACGTCCTGCTGGCGGATCCGGAGAAGATCCGCGCCCGCGCCGCGGATCTCGTACGCACCGGCCAGGAGTTCCTGGAGGCCTCCTGGACGACGGCGGCCGCGGGTGGCCAGGCCCCGATCGACCTCGGCGCCTCCGCGTACCGCGACCTCGCCGAGATCGCCAAGCATGCCCAGGAGACCAAGCGCCCCTGGTGGACACTCACCCAGCTGACGAGCGAAGACCCGGACGTCTACCGCGTCACGGTCGAGCCGGCGCCCGCCTACCGCGGCGAGCTGGAGCGCGCGATGACGGATCTGCGCGCCCACGTCGCCGCCGGCGGCACGGCCGTGCTGGTCGTCGCCGGGCAGGGCACCGCCGCGCGCGCCGTCGAGCAGCTTTCCGCCGCCGACGTCCCCGCCACGCTGGCGGGCGAGGGGCTCGCCGAAGTGCCCGCGGCGGGCATCGTCACGGTCACCTGCGGCGGCCTCGCGGAGGGCTTCGTCTCCCCGGAACGCGCACTGGTCGTGCTGACCGAGGCGGATCTCACCGGCCGCGGCGCCACCGCCGGACAGTCCACAAAGGACCTCAACACCAAGATGCCGTCCCGGCGGCGCAACGCGGTCGACCCGCTCGCCCTCAAGGCGGGCGACTACGTGGTGCACGACCAGCACGGCATCGGCCGCTTCGTCGAGATGGTGCAGCGCACCGTCGCGGGGGCGACCCGCGAGTATCTGCTGCTGGAGTACGCCTCGTCCAAGCGCGGCCATCCCGGCGACAGGCTCTTCGTCCCCACCGACCAGCTCGACGAGGTCTCCCGGTACGTCGGCGGCGAGCTGCCCACGCTCAACAAGCTCGGCGGCTCCGACTGGAAGAACACCAAGGCCAAGGCCAAGAAGGCGGTCAAGGAGATCGCCGCCGAGCTGGTCCAGCTCTACGCCGCCCGCCAGGCCGCGCCCGGCCACGCGTTCGCCCAGGACACGCCGTGGCAGTCCGAGCTGGAGGACGCCTTCCCGTTCACCGAGACGACGGATCAGCTCGCCGCGATCGACGAGGTCAAGGGGGACATGGAACGCGGCGTCCCGATGGACCGCGTCATCTGCGGCGACGTCGGCTACGGCAAGACGGAGATCGCCGTGCGCGCCGCGTTCAAGGCGGTGCAGGACGGCAAACAGGTCGCCGTCCTCGTGCCGACGACGCTGCTCGCCCAGCAGCACCTCAGTACCTTCCAGGAGCGGATGCGCTCGTTCCCGGTCACCATCAAGGGGCTCTCCCGGTTCACGAACAAGGCCGAGTCCGACGCGATCCTCGAACAGCTCGCGGCGGGTGAGGTCGACATCGTCATCGGCACACACCGCCTGCTGCAGACCGGGATCCGCTACAAGGACCTCGGCCTCGTGATCGTCGACGAGGAGCAGCGGTTCGGCGTCGAGCACAAGGAACACATCAAGGCGCTGCGTACCCACGTCGACGTGCTGACCATGTCCGCGACGCCGATCCCGCGCACGCTGGAGATGTCGCTCGCCGGCATCCGCGAGATGTCCACGATCCTCACCCCGCCCGAGGACAGGCACCCGATCCTGACCTACGTCGGCGCGTACGACGACAAGCAGGTCGGCGCCGCGATCCGCCGCGAGCTGCTGCGCGACGGCCAGGTTTTCTACGTTCACAACAGGGTTTCCTCGATCGAGAAGGCCGCGCGGCGCATCCGCGAGCTGGTGCCGGAGGCTCGCGTCGTCACCGCGCACGGCCAGATGAACGAGGAAAAGCTCGAAAAGATCATCCAGGGATTCTGGGAGAACGAGTACGACGTCCTCGTGTGCACCACGATCGTCGAAACCGGCCTCGACATCTCCAACGCGAACACGCTGCTCGTCGAACGCGGCGACCTGCTCGGCCTCGCCCAGCTGCACCAGCTGCGCGGCCGGGTCGGCCGTGGTCGCGAGCGCGGCTACGCGTACTTCCTGTACCCGCCGGAGGCGCCGCTCACCGAGACGGCGCACGACAGGCTCGCCACGATCGCGCAGAACACCGAACTGGGCGCGGGGATGGCCGTCGCGATGAAGGACCTGGAAATCCGTGGCGCGGGCAACATCCTCGGTGCCGAGCAGTCCGGGCACATCGCGGGCGTCGGCTTCGATCTGTACGTGCGTCTCGTCGGCGAAGCGGTCGACGCCTTCCGCAAGCACGCGGGCGCGGAGCCGACCGAAGACGAGGAGCTGGCCGAGGTCCGCGTCGACCTCCCGGTCGACGCCCACATCCCGCACGACTACGTGCCGGGCGAACGGCTCCGGCTGGAGGCGTACCGGAAGATCGCCGCGGCGCCGGACACCGCGGGCCTCGACGCGGTCCGCGAGGAACTGATCGACCGCTACGGCCAGCCGCCTGCCCCGGTGCAGCGGCTGCTCTCGGTCGCCGCGTTCCGGCACACCTGCCGCGCCGCGGGCGTGACGGAGGTGGCCGTGCAGGGCAACACCATCCGGTTCGCTCCGTTGCCATTACTGGATTCGCAATTGGTGCGGCTGAAACGCCTTTATCCGAAGGCGGTGTACAAGGCCGTCACGAATACGGTCTCGGTGCCGAAGCCGACCGAAGGCCCGGCGGGCGGGCGCATCGGCGCGCCGATGCTCCGCGACGACGCGTTGCTCGACTGGTGCGCGAAACTGCTGACCCACCTGACGAAAACCCCGGCACCGGCCTGATTTCCCGGCAAAGGTGCGGTGAAGGCCTCCTTCACGGATTCGGCGGAGTGGTGTGGGATCCGAAGCCGATCAGGGGCTGAGCGTCACGCCTTGGGTGAGCGGCGGTTCCGATTCGGCCAAGCGGGTGTACCGCTCCTCCTGCGGTACGGGCAGCGCACCCGCGCCCGCCATCGGCATCGGACGCGGCCCGCGCGGAACCCGCGAGCCCGAACCGCCACCGCGGCCGGGGTAGATGAGCAGCCCGTGTTCGGGGTCCGGGACGGCATCGAGCGCGGCCGTCACCGCCGGAAGACTCCGGAAACGGTCGCGTCGTGCGTCGGTGGCGAATTCGATTTCGAGGATTACGCCCCAGCGGTACTGGTGCCACGTCCAGTGTTCGGCGCCGTTCGTGATCGCGGCTTCCGTGAGGTTGTCGCCAAAGGACCGGCGCCAGGAACTCGCGGGAAACGCCCCGTCGAGCACCTCGATGGTGAGCCAGTGGTCCATGGAGCCGAGGCTACGCCGATGAAGACGGCCGCCCATCGGCCAAAAGGTCGAAGGAGGCTCGGCTGCCGCGCGGCTCGCCTGGCGAGCCCCCGGCGCACTGGGCCCGGCGGGGCGAGTCCCTTTTCCGGGACGGTCCGGACGTAACGGAAGGGCACGACACGCGTACCTGGATGCACGACACGGTTCTCGTCGCCGGTGTCGTATGAGAGGGTGTGCGTGTGATGCGGATCATGGGGCGCCCTCGCGGGCTGATCGCTGTCCTTGCCGGCGCGCTGCTGCTCTCCGGATGCGGCGCCGGGCCCAGCCAGGTCGGCGCGGCGGTGATCATCGGTGACCGGTCGGCCTCGGTGGACCAGGTACAGAGCCTGATCGACAAGGCTGTCCGGGAACAGCCGTACGCCCAGCAGCTCGCGCGGCAGCACAAGCTCGATCTCGTCGGGCGCGAGGTTGTCCGCCAGCTCGTGGTGCACGAGCTGATCGGAAAGGCCGCCAAACAGGAGGGCCTGACCGTCGACGAGACTCAGCTCGCCAAGGATCTGCAGGACGACCAGCTCAGCCGGCCAGTGCCGGTCGAGCTGGCGCAGCAGAGCCCGGCGACCGCCGTGTCGCTGGTCGTGAACAGCGCCCGCGACCACCGCGAGGCACTCACCGACCAGCTCCTGCTGCGGCAGCTCGGAGCGAAGTACCTGCCGAAGCTCGCGGTGACCCTGGACTTCGCCCTGCCCGTGCCCGATTCCGCCGCCGCGCCCGACCCCGCCGCCGTGCGTGCTCAGGCGATCAGCACGGCGAAGCAGTTCGCCGCCGACCCGCGCGCGGCGTCCGAGATGATCAAGAGGGAGCAGAAGAACCCCAACGCCTCGGTCGGGACCCGGACCTTCGCCGCCGTTCAGACCCCGGCGGCCGCGTCCAAGGTGTACTTCGGGCTGCCGGTCGGTGGCGTCGCCGCCTTCCAGGACTCCCCCAAGGATCCCACCAGCTGGGTTGTCGTCCTCGTGCGTGAACGATCCGACAACAAGCCGGTGGCGGTCGACCAGTCCAGTGAGCCCAACGCCGCGCAGCTCGTCGCGCTCGGGCGGCGGATGCTGGAGCCGTACCTGAGCCTGGAGGACCTGCGCGTCAACCCGCGTTACGGCGTGTGGGATGTTGTCGCAATGGACCTCGCGCCGACCGAAGCCGCCACCCAGGGCGTAGTGCTGCTTCCGAACAGTGCCGCTCGGGCCAAACAACAGTGACAACGTCCGTCGTCGTGGTCGCCCGAGGGGCGACGCTTCCGGCGGCCGCACTCCCGCTTCTGCGTTCCCAACCCGTGTACGCGGCTTCAGACGTCGACCCCGCGACCTTCGGCGTGCCCTCGGTCGCCGAGGCGCCCGGCACGCAAGGCATCGTCCTGATCGCCGCGTCCCGGTCCGAGCCCGCTGCGGCGTCGTTGCTCGCCGCCGGGGCCCGGGTGGTCGAGACGCCGGTGCCGCCGCTGGTCGAGGCCGTCGAGGTGATGGATCGCCTGCGGTCGCCGGGCGGCTGCCCGTGGGACGCGGTGCAGACCCACGAGTCGCTGGTGCAGTACCTGGTCGAGGAAACCTACGAACTGCTCGACGCGATCGAGGAAGGCGACCGGACGGCGCTACGCGAGGAACTCGGCGACGTGCTGCTCCAGGTGCTGTTCCACTCGCGTGTCGCCGCCGAGCACGGGGAAGACCCGTTCGACATCGACGACGTCGCACGCGGGCTGGTCGAAAAACTGGTCGGCCGTCATCCGCACGTGTTCGCCGACGCGACGCGGATCGAGACTGCCGAACACCAGGAAGTCAAATGGGAAGAGCTGAAACAGGTCGAGAAGCGCCGTGAGTCCATTGTGGACGGCGTCGCCCTCGGCCAGCCCGCCGCCGCGCTCGCGGGGAAGCTCGGCCAGCGGACCGGGCGGGCGGGTATCCCGCTCGACCTCTTCCCGCAGGGCACCGACGTCGCCGCGCAGCTCTTCCGCGCCGCCGCCACCGCCCGCCGCGCCGGGATCGACCCCGAGGGGGAACTGCGTGGCCTGGCCAAACAGTTCGCCAGGAACGTCCGCGCCGCCGAACAAGCCGCCCGCGCCGTCGGACTCGAACCGACGACCCTGGAAGCCGACGGCTGGCGCAAGTTCTGGCCCTCCGCCTGAGCGCCGGGCCGGGGTGCTGAAGGAATGAACGGAAGATTCAGGACACTCTGAGCGCCCCTACCAAACAGCCTACGCGCGGGGTCCGACAAAACGGGGGCCGCTCGGGTATGGAGGCGCACCGAGGGACGCCCACGGTGCGTTGGGTGCGCCGAGGGACGCCCTTGGTGCGTTGGGTGCGTCGCCCGGGTCAAACCCCGGGCAGCCGGAACGCACCCGGGCCCGCGAGCAAGGGACCTTCGCTACCGCCCCCCAGCACTGTCCACACAGGACAAAAGCGTCGTCAAGGCCACCTTACGGGCGTCAGACGCCCGTAAGGTGGCCTTGACGGCACGACGCGACCCCGAACAGCCCCGGCGAGATCACTCGGCGGAGGCGGGAGCGACGATCGCGCCCTCGACGGAGTGGCGCTTCAACGCGTCCGCGACGAAGCCGCTCGCCTTCATCTCCTCCACGAACGCCGCCAACGCGGCCCGCGCCTCGCCGCCACGCCCGGCGGGAAGACCCATCGCCTGCTGGATCACCATGAACCGCCCCGGCAGGACCCGGACCCCCGGCGACCGCGACGCCTCTCGCTCCAGCACCTGCCGGATCCCCGCCGCCACCGATACCGAGCCTGAACGCAACGCCGCGACGGCGCCCGCCGCGCCCTCGAGCCGGACGATCTCCGCCTGCCGGATCTCCCGCGTGAGGAACAGGTCGTACGCACTGCCGGAGCCGACCGAGATGCGCTGCCCGGCAGCGTCGACCTGCGCGTTGCCGGGCAGGGGCGACGATTCCGGCACCAGGTACGCGCCTTCGATGAGCACGTACGGCGCGGTGAACAGCAGGCCTTCGCTCCGCGCCGGGTCGATGGCGAAGAAGCCGATGTCGGCCTGTTCGCCGCGCACCGCCTCGACCGACGCGGCGGCCTTCTCGAACACCACGAGTTCGACGTCCACGCCGAGCCGCGACGCGAACTCGCGGGCGAGGTCGACGGACACGCCCGCCGGCTCACCGCTCACCGCGTCCCGGCCCGCCAGGATCGGGTTGCCGAGGTTGATCGACGCGCGCAAGGTGCCGGTGGGGGCGAACGCCGGCACGAGATCGGAAGTGGTCATGGGCGCAGCCTACGTAACGGCGAAAGTATGTGACACAGAACACCATCGAGTGAGAACCTGTCGCCGGATTCCGGCGTCTTGCCTGGTGTGAAGCGTGCACTAGGCGAGTTGGACGAGGAGAAGCTCATCCGGCTCACAGCCAAAGGCGACCGAGCGGCGTTCGAGGAGTTCTACCGCCGCACGTCGCCGTGGCTCATCGTGCGTCTGCGCCGCCGCTGCTCCGACGAGCAGGTCGTCGCCGACGTACTGCAGGAGACCTACCTCGCGGTGTGGCGGGCCGCCGGCTCGTTCGCCGGCAGCGTGACCGGGGGCAGCGCCGTCGGCTGGGTGTGGACCATCGCCGCGCGCCGCCTCGTCGACGCCTTCCGCCGCCGGGCGCACCACGCCCAGCCGCCGCCTACGATGCTGGCCGTGGAACTGGCGCCCGCGGCCGAGGACGAGGCGCTGGCCACCACGGTGGGCGACGACGTCGGTGACGCACTGCGCCGCCTCGCCCCCGAACTTCGCGCCGTACTGCAGGCGATGGTCTTGGACGGCCTGACCGTCCGTGAGACGTCGATCCTGCTCGGATTGCCGGAAGGAACAGTCAAAACCCGTGCACGCAGGGCGCGGATCGCCATGCGGGAGGCCATGTCATGAACGCCGAACACGCTTCGGCCGCGCTGATCACCAGATACGTGCGCGGCGAGGAACTCGCCGGTGACGCCGTCTGGGCACTGGAATCCCACCTCGAAACCTGCGCGGACTGCCGAGGCAGGCTCGCCGAGGTCGACACCCCCGGCACGCTCACGGCGCTCGAGAGCGTCTGGTCCCTGCTGGAGCCGGAACTCGCGCGGACGACCCCGGCACCGCGCCGGAGAGCTGCCTGGCTCAGCACCTGGGTGACCCCGGTGATGCTGCCGTGGCTGCTGATGGCCCTGCTGGTCGTCGTCGCGGCCGTGGCCATGGACCGGTTGTGGCGGGGCGAGGACGGCATCTCGTTCGTGCGGCTCTTCGCGCCGATCCTGCCGGTACTGGGAGTCGCGGCCGCGTGGACCCGCGGCGTCGACCCGGCATACGAGTTGACCGCGGCGACCCCGAGGGCAGGGCTCTATCTCGTGTTCAGGCGGACGGCCGCGGTACTGGCCGTGGTGGTCCCGCTGCTCCTGCTCGCCCAGTGGGCGACCGGCGGCAGCATCGCGATGACCCTGCTGCCCAGTCTCGCCTTCACCACCGGCACGCTCGCGCTCGGCGGCGTCATCGGCATGGCCAGGGCGGCGTACGCGCTGATCGGGGTCTGGGCCGCCATCGTGATCGTGCCGACCGTGACCTCCCAGCGCGAAACGTTCCTGTTCAGCAAGGAGTGGCTGCCATTGTGGGCCACCGCCCTGGTCGTCACGGCGATCGTCATCGTGCTGCGGCGTAGTGCTTTCACGCGGCTCAGCGCGCGGCAGGCATGAGAAGAGGGGAAGATGTGATGCGTCCGGTGAGTGCCGCGGAAGTCGCTCCGGCGACTTACGCGCAGGAGATCCACGCGGAAGGACTCCAGGTCAGGGTCGGCAGGCGCAAGCTCGCCGTCGACGGCTTGGATCTCGCGCTGGGCGTGGGAGTACACGGCCTTCTCGGCCCGAACGGGGCCGGGAAGACCACGCTGATCAGGGCACTGGCCACGGTGCTCCGGCCGGCGGGCGGCAGGCTCGTGTTGCTCGGTGAGTCGATCGGGGGACGCATCGATCAACGCGGCCTCCGTCGCCGGATCGGCTACCTGCCCCAGGACTTCGGTTTCTACAAGCGTTTCACCGTGCGCGAGTTCGTCGAATACCTCGCCTGGCTCAAGGAGATGTCCAAAAAGGACATCCCGGCCGCGGTACAGCGCGCGATCGACCGCGTCGGCCTCACCGACCGCGCCGACGACCGGATGAAAACGCTTTCCGGAGGCATGGTGCGCCGCGCGGGCATCGCGCAGGCGATCGTCAACGACCCGGACATCCTGCTGCTCGACGAGCCGACCGCGGGCCTGGACCCGATGCAGCGCGTCCGGTTCCGCGAACTCCTCCAGGAGATCGGCCAGGACGCCTGCGTCGTCGTCTCGACTCACCTCGTCGAGGACGTCGCGGCCGCCTGCACCGACGTCGTTCTCTTCGCCGAAGGCAACCGCGTTTTCCAAGGCACACCGGACGATCTCGCCGCTGCGGGCAGCTCCGACGACATTGGCGACAGCCCGATCGAGCGCGGCTACTCCGCGATCCTCGGCGGCGACCGGAAACGAGGGAACTGGTGAACGCGCGTATCCTGCGTATCGAGCTGCGCCGCACGATCGCGCCGTGGACGGCGCTCCTGCTTCTCGCGGTCGCGATCTTCACCGTGTACGCGATCCGCGGGCCGATCCTGAGGTTGCCCGCGGCCTTTGGGCAGGAGTGGGTGTCGTCCGCGTTGTGGACCCGCATGCTGCTGATGTACCTGCTGCCGATCGTCATCGGCGCCGGAGCGCTGCAGGGCATGCGCGACAGCCGGTCCGGCACCGTGGAACTCCTCGGCACGACACCGCGTCCTGCCTGGCACCGCGCGGCGAAGCTGGCGGGACTCCTCGCCGGTCTCTCCTTTCTCGCCTACGCGGTGATCTTCGGCATCGGTGCGGCGCAGGTCGTCGCCCGCGGCGGATACTTCTCGTTCGCCTGGCTCCCGGCGTTCCTGATCGGTGGGCTGGCGGTCGTCGCCGTGGCTTGTATCGGGCTCGGCGCCGGGCGCGCACTGCCTTCCCCGATCATCGCGCCGGTCCTCGCGGTCGTGACATTCGTGGTCGAGGCGGCGCTGTACCTGTCCTTCTTGAACAGCACTTTCGGCGAGGGCTTCCTGCCCAACCAGGTCTCGTTGCTGGCGCCGGCGTTCGCGGACCCGCAGACCGTCTTCGCGACCACGGCCACCTCGGTCGACATTGGACAGACACTGTGGTTCCTCGGTCTCGCCGTCACCGGTTTTCTCCTCTTGGTGGTGAAATCGGTCCGGGTCAAGGTGTTCGCACTCGCTCCGATGGCGCTCGGCGCGCTGATCGCGATCCCGCTGTTCCCGGCTTCGCCGGCGGACGACCTGGTCTTCGATCGTGCTGCCGCCGAGCTGGTGTGCGACGGGCCCGTCTGCGTGACGCGAGTGCACGAGGACAGGCTCGCCGGACTGGTGGGCCCTGGCCGGGAAACCTTGCGGCTGCTGGCGAAACTGCCGGGCGCCCCGACCAAGGTCGTGGAATCGTCGGCTCCCGCGTCGTTCCGCGACGTGATGCCGCGCGATCCCGCCACGGTTTTCGTCGACCTCCAGAGCTACGTGGGTCAGCACACGGCCCCGGCCGATCTTCCTCGCGTCCTGGTCGGCGGGGCAGGAGTTTCGTCGTGCTTTTCGGTGCAGCGCGACGAGCCGCGGGAGTTCGCCGCGCGCGTCGTCGCCGCCGCGTGGTTCGTCGGGGACCTGAAGCCTTTCCATGCGGGCTCGTACTCCGATCAGCGGGCGGCGCCGATCGCGGAGGCGGCTTGGCGCGCTCTGCGAGCGTTGCCCGAGCCGGAGCAGCAGACGCGGATCCTGGCTCTGCGGCAGGCGCTGCTCACCTGCCACGGCGATGCGCTGGACGCGCTGGTTCCGGGTATCGCCAGGTGAGCGTACTCACCTCAGACGTCTGAGGAATTCTGTTAGGCTCGCCCCGACACGGGAGGCGAGATGACGGGACTGCGGCACGGGCCGGTGGTGCCCCAGGTCGAACGCCTGCTGCGCGAGATGCTTCGCGAGAAGCGCTGGGGCGCGGGCGGGCGGCTGCCGAACGAGGTCCAGCTCGCGGCGGAACTCGGCGTCGGCCGCTCGTCGGTGCGGGAGGCGATCCGGCTGCTCGCACGCGACGGCTGGGTCGACGTGCGGCACGGTTCGGGCACCTTCGCCGTCCGGGAGATTCCCGTCGACGTCGGCCGGATGCTGCGCCGCGCGGAACTGCTGGAGCTGCACGAGGTCCGTCGCGCGCTGGAGGTCGAAGCCGCGCGCCTCGCGGCGAAACGCATCCGGCGCGAGGACGTCGCCGGGCTGGCGGCGCGGCTGGACAAGCGGCAGGCGCACCTCGAGGACAGCCCGGCCGCGTTCGTCGACGCCGACCTCGACTTTCATCGCGGCGTCGTCGAGCTGTCCGGAAACGCTGTGCTGCTGGGCCTTTTCGACTCCGTCCGGCCCCAGCTGCGCGAGGCACTGGTCGACATGGTCGCCCACGAGGCGGGCCTGCCGGATCAGTCGTGCTCCCACGCCGAGCTGCTGACCGCGCTCGAAAACGGGGACCCCGAAGCCGCGATCGCCGCCACGGTGTCCAATGTGGACACCATTATGGACTTTCTCCGCTCGAAACAAGGAGATGATCGATGACCGCCGTGCTGCGGATCGACGACATCGATTTCGTCCGCGACGGGACCTACCTGCTCGACAGCGTTTCGCTGACCGTCCGGCAGGGGGAGCACTGGGCGCTGCTCGGGGCGAACGGGGCGGGCAAGAGCACGCTGCTGGGCCTCGCCGGGGCCGTCGCGCATCCGACGCGGGGCGTCGTCGAGGTGCTGGGGCGGCGGCTCGGCCGGGTCGACATGCGGGAGCTGCGCTCGTACCTCGGGCACGTCAACCCGCGGCATCCGCTGCGAACGCCGTTGAGCGTAAGGGAAGTCGTGCTCACCGGGCTGACCAACACCACCGAACTCGTCCCGCGCTGGGCACCCACGGCCGAGCAGGCCGCGCACGCGGACGAGCTCATCGGCCTGCTCGGCCTGGACCGGCGTAGTACGGCCGCGTGGCCGGTCCTGTCCCAGGGCGAGCGCGGCCGGGCCCTGATCGCCCGCGCGCTCATGCCCGAACCGCGGCTCCTGCTGCTCGACGAACCCGCGACCGGCCTCGATCTCGCGGCCCGCGAACAGTTGCTGACCGCCATCGACCGGCTGCGCGGCGAACACCCGTCGCTGGCGACGGTGCTGGTCACCCACCACCTCGAAGAACTGCCCGCGACCACCACGCACGCGTTGCTGCTGCGCGAAGGTCGTTGCCTGGCGTCGGGCGAGGTCGACGACGTGCTGACCACCGATCAGGTGAGCAAATGCTTCGATCACCCGGTCCGGATCACCCGCCGCGAGGGGCGCTGGGCGGCCCGCGCCTAGACGTCGCGGTTGTTCGGGACGAGGTCGAGGGGGTCGTGGTCGCCGTCTTCGATGCCCATGCTGATGATCCGTTCGGGATGGATGCGGATCACCGCGCCGTCGAGGTGGCCGTCCGGGGCGAACACGCCGGGGATCGCCTCGCCGCGGCCCCGGATCTCGAGGCAGCGGATCCGCATCGGCTCCAGCGACGGCCGGTCGTCGACGACGAACGCCACCTGGCCGTTGGCCGCGACGTTGCGGTACTTCCTGCTCCTGGTCAGGTTGTACCCGGTGACGTCGATGGCCTTCGCCTCCGGATTCCAGGTGAAGGCGACCGGGCTGACCTGCAGTGTCCCGTTCGGCTGCGCGGTCGCGATCCGGCCGAGCGGCTGGGTGGACAGGTACTCGATTTCGGCTTCGGTGAACATGTCCTCAGCGTCCAACTTCAAGTTCTCTTGAAGTCAAGCCCGGGTCAGCACGAGGTGAAGTCGTCGGGCGGGACCCACCGGGCGCCGGGGAAGAAGATGCGGCCTTCCGGGCGGTACTGCCTGCCCATCGCGACGCTCCACGACGTCGAGAAGGTTTGCGTGTCCAAGGGCTGATAGGCCTTCCACACGGCGGTTTTCTCGTCACGCCAGTAGCCGAACACGTTGTCCGGCAGTGTCCTGATGATGTACCCGAGGTACTCGTCGCGGCGGATCTTCGTGCTGCCCGCGGCGTCCGCGTCGGCGTCGGCGGACAGGATCGCCCCGGAGATGTGGTCCACGTGATCGGTGTTCGGTGCCGGATCGCGATGACCGAGGCTGTTGTGGGTCCGGATGTAGTCGGGCCGGATGGTGTCGATGATCGAGCCGAGCATCCCGACGAACGAGTCCTTTGTGTACGGAGCGCGGCCGTCGATCGGCTGGGCGACATAGGCCGGGAGGTGCAGCATCCGGAACAGGTCGCCGCAGGGATCGCCGTGCCCGCCGTCCGCGGCGTGCACGAAGGTGAAGACGAGGTGGACATTGGTGCCGTTCAAGCGGTTCGTCGCCAGGTCGTGGCCGCCGAAGGACATCGGCTCGTAGGTCCACTGGTTGGCCCGGTGCGCTGCCCGGGCGTAGGCGGCGCGCTCACCTTGGATGCGTTTGTCGGCGTAGGCGAGGTCGCCGGGCGGGGTCTCGCCGGCGGTGAGGTAGACGATCCAGACCGCGTAGCCCGCCTGGACGTCCGACGTGATGTCCGGGCTCATGAACAACAGGTCGTCGTCCTCGTGGGAACTGAACGTGAGGGTGGTGGCGGCGGGGACGGCCTGCGCCGCACCGATCATCGGAGTAGCAACGAGAACACTCGTCGTGACGATCAGTGCGCCGGCGATGGGGAGCAGACGGGTCATGGCAGCCCCTCTCCTGGTGACGTTAGGTATCCAGGAGGTGGGCAAAAGGGTGAAGATCGTTACGTGGTAAGAAGCGTGGAGGCGAAATCGTGACTTTGAGTTAAGTTAACCCGCGGTGATCGTCAGCCGAACAGTCCCTCACCCCAGTAGCCCTTGTCCGACACGCCGGGCGGGACGGCGAAGTGCGCCGAGCCGGTGTGCTGGATGTACTCCATCATCGCGTCCTTTGTGGACAAAGCCTGCTGCATCGGGACGAACTGCTTGCGGCTGTCCCGGTTGAACGCCAGGAAGAACAGCCCGGCCTCCAGATGCCCGACGCCGTCCGAGCCGTCGACGAAGTTGTAGCCGCGGCGCAGGATCCGCGCGCCGTTCAACGTCTCGTGCGAGGCGAGCCGGATGTGCGAGTCCTCGGGGATCATCGGCTGTCCGTCCTTGCCGCCGACGTGCAGGTCGACCGGGTCGAACTCGGCGGCCTGCCCGAGCGCCGCGCCGTCGCTCTTCTTGCGGCCGATGATCTCCTCCTGGCCGGTCAGGCGTTCGCGGTCCCAGGTCTCGATGTGCATCCGGATCCGGCGCGCCACCAGATAGGTGCCGCCCGCCATCCACGCCTGGCCGTCCGCGGCTTCGGCCCACACCTGATCGCGCAGCACGTCGGTGTCCTCGGCCTTGATGTTGTTCGTGCCGTCCTTGAAACCGAAGAGGTTCCGCGGGGTGGTCTGCGTCCGCGACGTCGACGAGCTGCGGCCGAAGCCGAGCTGCGACCAGCGGACCTCCGTGACGCCGAAGCCGAGCCGGACGAGGTTGCGCACGGCGTGCACGGCGACCTGCGGGTCGTTCGCGCACGCCTGGACGCACAGATCGCCGCCGCTGCGTTTCGGGTCGAGCTTGTCCTTCGGGAACAACGGAAGATCGATCAGCTGCTCCGGGCGTTTCGATGCGAGCCCGAACCGGTCGTCGAACAGCGACGGGCCGAAGCCGATGGTCAGCGTGAGGGACGACGCGGGCAGGTCGAGCGCCTCGCCGGTGTCCCCCGGCGGGGCCTCGGCGTTGCCGCCGATGGCCCCGTTCGCGACGACCTCCTGGCCCGCGGTCATCCGGCGCGCGGCGTCGGTCCACGTGCGCAGCAGCTTGACCAGCTTCTCACGGTCCTTTGTGGTCACGTCGAGCGCGGCGAAGTGCAGGTTCTGCTGGGTGGGCGTGGTGATGCCCGCCTGATGCGCGCCGTGGAAGTCCACGGTGTTGACCGCGGCCTGTGCGGAACTTTCGCCGCCCAGCCTGTCGATGCCGATCCCCGTCGCCACCCCGGCTCCCGCCAGGGCGGCTCCCGCTCCCGCCAGGCCGAACAGCTTGCGGCGGGAGACGCGGGCGCCGTCTTCGCTCCCCGTTGGTGACGTCACCGCGACACTACCTCCGCGACCTTGCTCAGCGGCTCGCCCAGCGCGTCCACCGCCGAGGCGAACTGCTTGACCTTCTCCGGGGCCAGATCGGTGTAGGTCTTGAACCCGTCCCCGCTGCGCTGCTCGTCGAGCTGCCGCTGCACGTTCCCGAACTCCTTGTCCAAAGTGGCCAGCAAGGTGGCGTCCTTCTGCTGCAGGATCGGGCGCAGCGCGTTGATCGCAGCCTTCGATCCGTCCACATTGGCCTGGAAGTCCCAGAGATCGGTGTGCGAGAAGGTCTCCTCCTCGCCGGAGATCTTCTTCGTCGCGACCTCGTCAAGCAGTTCCTTCGCGCCGTTGGCGAGGTCGAGCGCGCTCAGCTGCAGGCCCTTCGCCTTGCCGATCAGGTCCTTGACGTCGGTGAGCAGCTTGTCCGCGATCTGGCCGCTGTCGGCCTGCAGCCCGGTCTTCCACAGATCCTTTTCCAGCCGGTGGAACCCGGTGAACTGCTTGCCCTCCTCGACGTCGGCCTCGCGGGCGTCGATCGCCGGGTCGAGGTCGCCGAACTTCTCGGCGACCGGCTCGATCCGTTCGTAGAAGACGCGGGTCGACGCGTAGGCGGCCTTGGCCTCGTCGGCCTTGCCCGCCTTGACCGCGTTGACGAACTTGGTCGTGCCGTCCTCCAGCGCGGTGGCGTTGTTCGCGACGTACTCGGCGTAGCTCTTGGTCGCCTGCGCCTTGAGCGCGTTCGCGTCGTTCTGTTTCGGGGCGCCGCCGGTGACGGTGAACTCGCTGCGGATCCCGTTGCCCGCCATACCCGGCTTGCAGGTGGCCTGGTACTTGCCCGCGTCGGCGACCTCGACGATCAGCTTGCGGTTGAGCCCCGGCGCGATGTTCTCCACCTCGCCCATGATCCGGTCGCCCTCGGCGTAGAGGTAGAACTCGGTGACCTTGGTGCCCTTGTTGGTGACCTCGAAGGTCAGGTTCCCGGCGTTGGCTTTGTTGACCGACACCGTGCACGCGGTATCGGTGGCTTCCACCTTGATCGGGCCTGCGGCGGCGCCCGCGGTGTCCTCCTTGCCGCCGCAGGCGGTGAGCGCCACCAGGGCGCCGGCACCGAGGACGGCCAGCGGGAATCGACGGGTGTTGCGCACGGTCACTCCTTAGCGGTGGCCACGGCGGACGCCGGGGCGGTTTTCTTGCCGGCCTTGACCGGCCTGAGGAACAGCGGCAGCACGATGACGACGTAGGCGACCCAGGCGATGGCCTGCAGCACGGTCGTCTGCTGCGAGTAGTTGAAGATCCCCTTGAGCAGCGCGCCGTACCAGGACGTCTCCGGCAGCGCGTTCGACGCGTCGAAGGCGAGCGTGCCGATGCCCGGCAGGAATCCGGCCTCCTGCAGATCGTGCAGGCCGTAGCCGAGGACCCCGGCGGCGACGAACACCAGAAGCACGCCGGTGATCAGGAAGAACTTGCCAAGGTCGAAGCGCACCGCGCCGCGGTAGAGCAGGTAGGCCAGCACGATCGCGGCGGCGATGCCGACGGCGAAGCCGATCAGCGGCTGCGCGGTGTCCGACTGCGCGGTCTGCACGGCGGAGTAGAAGAACACCGCGGTTTCCAGGCCCTCGCGCCCGACGGCGAGGAACGACAGCACGAGGACGGCGAGCGGGCCGACCTTGAGCGCTTCGTCCATCTTCCCGCGCAGTTCGGCGGCGATGCTGCGGGACGCCTTGCGCATCCAGAAGATCATCGCGGTGACGAACACGACGGCGACGATGGACAGGCTGCCACCGAGCAGTTCCTGGTGCTCGAAACTCAGCTGGGCGGTGGTGTAGGTGAGGATCGCGCCGACCGCGACGCTCAGCAGTACCGCCGCGCCGACGCCGGGCCACACCCACCGCAGCGCGGACCGCCGGTCCGTTTTCACCAGGAACGCGACGAGGATGCTGACCACGAGGGCGGCTTCCAGACCTTCGCGCAACCCGATCAGTGCGCTCGAGAACAACACCGCTCCGCCTCCTCGCGTCCCTGCATTCGACGTGACGGTTTTAGGTAAGGCTCACCTGTAAGTCCAGTAGAGGGTAAGCCTTGCCTAACGTGGTGAACCGGGCAAAAAGGACCGAAGATCCGGATTAGGTTAGGGTAACCGCAGGTCAGGACGCTGTGGTGCGGTTCGATAACGAAATGTGTGAGCTACGTTCCGGTCCCCGAATTTTTACCGTCTGCTTGCCGGAGGTGGCTTTCCGGTTCCCTCTCGCGGGTGGGCACGTAACCTGAACGGGTGGCCGAACCGACCCCGCCGATCGCCGCCCCGCCGCTCCCGCCACCTCATCTTCCCCCGCCTCGCCGGTCCCTCGGCCGGGTGATCCTCGTGCTCGCGCTGGTGGCGACGGCGGTGGTGCTGCTCGTGACCGTCGGGATGCGGCAACCGGCGGTCGAACCGCCGCCCAAGCCCGCGTTCGTCGTCGAAGAGCAGCGCCCGAAGCCGGGGGAGGGTGTCCCGCGCGCGGGTCTCGCGGCGCCGCCGGACCGTCCGGAGGTCTCGGATCAGGCCGAGCTCGACGCCTGGGCCGGGCGGGTCGCGGACAAGACGCAGGTGTCGGCGCGGGTGCTCGCGGCCTACGGGCGAGCCGAAATGTGGATGGCGCGGCAGAAGCCGTCGTGTCATCTGTCGTGGACGTTCCTCGCCGGGATCGGCAGGGTCGAATCGCGGCACGGCCGGTTCGGCGGCGCGGAGATCGGTGCGGACGGCCGCGTCACCAAACCGATCATCGGCCCCGCCCTCGACGGTTCGCCGGGCGTGCAGGCCGCGCGGGACACCGACGGCGGCAAGCTCGACGGCGACACGACCTGGGACCGCGCGGTCGGCCCGATGCAGTTCGTGCCCGTGACCTGGCGGAAGTACGCCGAGCGGGCCAATGGCGACGGCGCGGCGCCGGATCCGCAGAACATCGACGACGCCGCCTTCACCGCCGCGCGTTATCTGTGCTCGGCCGGGGACGACCTGGCGACGCCCGCCGGGTGGTGGCACGCGGTGCTGTTCTACAACCAGGCCGTGACGTACGGGCAGGACGTCTTCAGTGGCGCCGACGCCTACGCGGGCGCCAGCCTCCAGCCTTAGTCCTGGCCCATGCGCCACAGTGAGGTTTTCTCGGTAGGTGCTTTCCCGGGGACAGGGTGGTGTGGTGAAGGGGTCCTTCGCGGCGTTGAGCGCTGTGAAGGAGGCCTTCACGGCATGCGGTGGGGCCGGGGTGTGTGTCGTGAACGCTCCGTTCGGGACGTTCATCGTCGGCAACGGAGCGTTCGCGACATCGGGCGAACGGAGTCGGCTCGTGCGCAGGGAAGTCCGAGGGACGCCCTGGGTGCATCCACCGCACCCAGGGACGCCCTTGTCGCACCCCAGGCGCCCTACAACACCTCCGGCAACACGCACGGCCCCAGAACTCTTTAGCGAGAAAACCCCAATGTGGCATTGGGGCGCTTGCGGCAGGCACCTCACTGGCCGGGCGCCGCCGCGAGTTCGCGGGCGGCGTCGTCGGAGGGGGCCCGGCCGCTGCGGCGTTCCCGTGCTTCGAGCCATCTCGCGAGCCGGGAAAGCCCGTGGTTGACCAGGAAGTAGACCAGCGCGATCACCAGATAGGTCTGGATCAGCAGGTGGTTGTAGCCGGCCAGCGTCTTGCCGTGGAACAGCAGATCCGCGTAACTGACGAGGTAGCCGAACGCGGTGTCCTTGACGATCCCGGCGAGCTGTCCCACCAGTGACGGCGTCACGCGCCGCAGCGCCTGGGGGAAGACGACGTGCCACAGCGCGCCCGTCCTGGTCATCCCGAGCGCCAGCGCCGCCTCCCCCTGGCCGCGGTCGAGGGAAAGGATGCCGCTGCGGAAGATCTCGCCGAACTGCGTCGCCCGGTACACCGTGATCGCGGTGACGAGCATCCACAGTGGACTCATGGACAGTCCGAGCGGCGGCAGCGCGAACAGCACGACGTAGATCAGCAGCAGCCCGGGGAGTACCCGGATCACTTCCGTGTAAGCCCTGGCGAGGAACGCGACCGGGTGCGGCCCGGAGATCCTGGCGAACGCGAGGAGCAGGCCGAACGCCGCGGCGAGCACAGTGGACAGTGCCGCGGCGAGCGCCGTACCGCCGAAGCCTTGCAACAGATAGCCGAGGACCGGCCAGGTGCCGAACGGGCGCCATCGGCCGAACGCGAGCTGGCCGTGGTCGGCGAACTTCAGCAGCGCCACCACGAGCACCGTGACGCCGAGCAGGATCGACGCCACGGTGGCGATTCCGATCCGCCGCCGGGCTTTCGGCCCCGGGACGTCGAAGAGGGCGTCGCTCACCGGTGGATCACCATCCCGCGTTCCAGCCTGCCGCCGATCGTGGAGACCAGCACTGCCAGCACCGCGTAGCAGAGCCCGGCACCGGTGTAGACGAGAATCGGCTCCGCAGTGCGGAAGTTGATCCGGTTCGCCGCCTCGGTCAGGTCGAGCAGGCCGACCGTCGCGGCGAGCGCGGTCTCCAGCACGAGCGTGATGGTGATGTTGGTCAGCGGCTGGATGGTGCTGCGGAACGCCTGGGGCAGAACGATCTCCGTGAGCAGCCGACGGGTGCCCAAGCCCAGCGCGCGAGCGGCTTCCGCCTGCCCCTTCGGTACCGCGTTCACCCCGGAGCGGATCGCCTCGGCGTAGTAGGAACCTTGGTAGAGCGAGGAAGCCAGCACCACGCTGGCGAACGCGCCGAACTCGACGCCGGTTTCCGGCAGCGCGAAGAACACCAGCGCGAGCCAGAGCAGCAACGGGATGCTCTGGAACACTTCGACGTACGCGGTGCCGAACAGGCGTAACGGCCGCACCGGGACGATCCGGCAGGTGACCACGACGACGGCAACCACGACGGCGCCGAGAAAGGAAGCGCCGGCCAGTTCCACGGTGGTCAGCACGCCCTTGCCGAACTCGCCGAGGGACTCGATCAGCTGACTCATCTCCGCGTGCGTCAGGTCCGTCGGATCTGTCAGAGCCCGGGGATGTCGCCGATCTTCGGTGGCTCCGGGACATCGGGCAGCGCCTTGCCGAACGTCTCCTTGTACGCCTCGTGCCAGAGTTTGGCGTCCTCGATCTTCTTCAGCCAGCCGTTGACGAACTTCTTGAACGCGTCGTCACCGTGCCGGACACCGATGCCTTCGGCTTCCGGAACGAACACCCGCGCGTCGGCCACCTTGATCCTGTTTTCGCTGTACGCGGCGCCCGCGAGGGCGACGAGGTCGCTGGCGAAGGCGTCGCCCCGGCCCTGGACGAGCGCCTGCACGGCTTCCTGGGTGCTCGGGAACTGCTGCACACTCGCGGTGTTGGGCGCGACGGTCTTGAGTTCGTCGACCGCGCTCGACCCGGACAGCACGAGTACCTTCCTGCCGTTGAGGTCGGCGGCCTTGGTGATGTCGTTGGTGCTCTTCATCGTGGCGATCGCGGTGCCGGAAGTGAAGTACGGTCCGGCGAATCCGACCTTCGCGGCGCGTTCGGGCCTGATGCCGTAGGCCATGAAGATCGTGTCGACGGTTCCGTTGCCCAGCAACGCCTCACGGGTTTGTGGTGTGCCGTTGACGATCTTGCGGTTCGGGGTGCCCAGGATGTACTTGGCGAGCATCTTGCTCAGCAACGCGTCGAAGCCCTCGGCCTCTCCGGTGGCCGGATTCTGCTGGGAGAGCAGCGGGGTGTCCAGCACGCTGCCGACGAGCAGTTCGCCGCGTTTCTTGATGGCCTGCGCCGTCGGGCTCGCGGCCAGTTCCGCTTCGGTGGCCACCGGGGCGCGATCGACGATGCCCTGCGCGGCCTGCTGCCCGCCGGGTACCGCGTTCTCCCCGCCGGAACAGGCGGACACGGTGCCGACGGCGAGGATCGCTCCGAACGCCGCGATCTTCCTGCGCGCCGATGACGCCAGATTCATGGGGCCCCCGCTCTGTCCCTCGGCTGATTTCGCAGAATGGACCAGTCCACTGGGCGTCGTCAAGTGCGCACGGCGGGTCGTTTTCGTTGGGGGGTATAGGAATTCGAGGTGGTTCGAAAGGCAGGTGGTTCCGCGCGGTCAGGCGGCGGCGTGCGCGGTGCCGCGCGAGGTGTGCGCGTGCCGGGCAGCGGGCTTGGCGGCAGGGCGGCGGCGCACCGGGAAACGCTGGGCGAGGTCGACCAGCGTCGGCGTCACCGCCATGAGCACCAGCAGGAACAGGCCGGCGAACGCGCCGATCGTCGCGAAGATCGTCATGATGTCCTCCTCCAGGACTCCGGTTCGGCTGCCTCTTCGGCGGCCTGGAACCAGAATCGCTGGTGGGTGCCCTCCCGCGGATCGGCCGACCGGCCGGTGCGCACCGGCCGACCGGTCATCTCGCCGATCTGCCGAGGGTCAGGAGCCGCCGAGCGCGATCCGGGCGTTGACCTCGCTGATCGCCTCGAGATACTCCGGCACCGGGTTCATGGCCGAGGCCATGCGCAGCTGCGCGAGCGCCTCGGCCAATCGGCCGAGGCGTTGCAGGGTCCGGCCGAGCACGAACCGTGCGTAGTGATCGGTCGGGTCGAGCTCCAGCACCCGGGTGAAAGCGCGTTCGGCGCGGCGCAACTGTGCGGAGTGGAAGTACGCGCGGCCGGCGAGCAGCTGGACGCTCGGCTTGTCCGGTTCGTCGTCCAGCAGTGGTTCGAGCGCTTTCAGCGCGTCGAGCGGTCTGCGTTGCCCGATGAGCGTTTCGGCCTGTCGGAAGGCATAAAAGTTGGACTCGCCGGAGGGCTCGGGTAGTGCAGCGGCGTCCGTCATAGTCACTCTCACAATACTCGGTGGACGGGGTGTTTCTCGACCGTCGGACGGGGCGTGATGGACTGTCTCGCCATGAGCGACGACCAGAGTGACGGCTATCTAGGCCTCGCGCCGTACCTCTACTACGCGGACGCCACCACCGCGCTGGCCTGGCTGACCAGGGTTTTCGGGTTCACCGAGGAGCTCAGGTTCGCCGATTCGACCGGCGAGGTCTTCCAGGCGACGTTGAACGCGGGCGGGTGCCGGATCCAGCTGGCGGGCGTCGGCGACGAGTACTGGACGGCGAAGGGTGTCGACGGTCCCGTCGGCCAGCTCAACATCCTGTACGTCGACGACGTCGACGCGCAGTACGAGCGGATCAAGGGCATCCTCGGCGACGAGGTGGAGATCGATCCGCCGCAGGACCAGCCGTACGGCGCGCGGGTGTTCACCGTCGCGGACATCGGCGGCAACAGCTGGACGTTCTGGCAGCAGGTGTCCGACACCGTCGAGCTGCCACCCGGCTGGAGTGAGGTGCGGGCGGATCCGGACCAGACCGGCCGTGCCTCCAACGGGTGAACCGAGCGGACGGCTACTCTGGGCGGCGTCACCGCAGGCACGACCCCATGAGGAGCAGGTGTGGCTCTCATCGAGCAGGTAGGCGCGCGTGAGATTCTCGACTCGCGTGGCAACCCGACCGTCGAGGTGGAGGTGGCCCTTGACGACGGCACGCTGGCGCGGGCGGCTGTCCCGTCCGGCGCGTCCACCGGCGAACACGAGGCGGTCGAGCTTCGTGACGGCGACACCGGCCGCTACAACGGCAAGGGCGTGGAGCGTGCCGTAGCCGCCGTGCTCGACGAGATCGGCCCCGACCTGGTCGGCACCGACGCCGTCGACCAGCGGATCGTCGACCAGAAGCTGGTCGACCTCGATGGCACCCCGGCGAAGTCCCGGCTCGGCGCGAACGCGATCCTCGGCGCCTCGCTCGCGGTGGCCAAGGCCGCCGCGGAGTCCTCGGAGCTGGAGCTGTTCCGCTACCTCGGCGGGCCGAACGCGCACGTGCTGCCGGTGCCGATGCTGAACATCCTCAACGGCGGCTCCCACGCCGACAGCAATGTCGACATCCAGGAGTTCATGATCGCGCCGATCGGCGCGGAGTCCTTCCGCGAGGCGCTGCGCTGGGGCGCCGAGGTGTACCACTCGCTCAAGTCGGTGCTGAAGGGCCGCGGCCTGGCGACCGGGCTCGGCGACGAGGGTGGCTTCGCCCCGAACCTGGCCAACAACCGCGAGGCGCTGGACCTGATCCTGCAGGCCATCGAGAAGGCCGGGTACGCCCCGGGCCGCGACGTCGCGCTCGCGCTCGACGTCGCCGCGACCGAGTTCTTCGGTGACGGCGCGTACACGTTCGAAGGCGCGAAGAAGAGCGCTGAGCAGATGTCCGAGTACTACGCGCAGCTCGTCCGGGACTACCCGCTGGTGTCCCTCGAGGACCCGCTGAGCGAGGACGACTGGGACGGCTGGGTCACACTGACCGCGCAGATCGGCGACAAGGTCCAGATCGTCGGCGACGACCTGTTCGTCACCAACCCGGACCGGCTGGAGGAGGGTATCTCCCGCCGCGCCGCCAACGCGCTGCTGGTCAAGGTCAACCAGATCGGCACGCTGTCGGAGACGCTCGACGCGGTGTCACTGGCGACGTCGTACGGCTACAAGTCGATGATGAGTCACCGGTCCGGTGAGACCGAGGACACGTTCATCGCGGACCTCGCGGTCGCGACCGGTGTCGGGCAGATCAAGACCGGTGCCCCGGCCCGCGGCGAGCGGATCGCGAAGTACAACCAGCTGCTGCGCATCGAGGAGACCCTCGCCGACGCCGCCCGGTACGCGGGCGACCTGGCGTTCCCCCGGTTCAGCGCGGAGTCCTGATCCCGGATGGCTGACCGGGGGAGGGCACGCAGCCGTCGCGGCGGCCGCGCGGGCGGGAGCGGGTCGGCTCGCGCCCGCCGGCCCGAGGCCGCCCGGCGTGAGCCTGCCCGGCGCGAGTCTTCCCGGCGCCGGACCGGCGAGGCCGAGAACACCAGGACCCGGCTGCGCCGGGGTCTGGCGGCGAAGCGGGCCTCCGGTGCGGCGAAGGTGCTCGGCATGTCCACCACCCGCCGGGCGGCGGTGGTGGCGATCGTGGTGTGCGCGCTGGCGTTCACCATCGCCGTGCCGCTGCGGACCTACCTCAGCCAGAAGTCCGAGGTCACCGAACAACAGCAACAGCAGACCGAACTGCAGCGGCAGGTCGCTCAGCTCGAGGCACGCAAGTCCGAGCTGAGCGACCCCGCGCAGATCGAGGCCGAGGCGCGGCGCAGGCTGCGTATGGTCAAACCGGGCGAAACGCCCTATATCGTGCAGCTTCCCGAGGACAAGGCGCCGGACCAGTCGCGCCCGACCGGTCAGCAGCCGGTCCCCGAGGGCTCCTGGTACGAAAAACTCTGGTCGCAAGTCACCGGCGGCTGACCCTCGCGGACGGCATTGCGGGCCCCCGGTGCGGCCCGAATATGTCGGTCCCCGTCGCCTAGGGTGTTTGGTAGGGGGCTGCGGATGTCGCGAACGCTCCGTTGGGGACGTTGAGCGTCCCGAACGCGACGTTCGCGACATCGGTGCCGCAGGCCGAACCGCTCAACCGGGTACGCCCGGTTGTGTCCGTTGTGGACAGTGCGCGGAAGGGTGGCCGTGCCGCCGATCGGCAGCGTCGGCAGCACCGGGCGCACCGGCGGTCACCGCGCCACGACGCCCCGGCTAACCTGCTAGGCGTGAACAGCGCGGAAAAGCACCAGTTCGAAGCCGTCACCGACGCCGACCGGGAGGTCATCGCGGAGCAGCTCGGCAGGCCGCCCCGTGCGTTGCGGGCGGTCGCCGCGCGCTGCCCGAGCGGGCACCCGTCGGTCGTGCAGACCAGCCCGCGCCTGGAGAACGGCACCCCGTTCCCGACGCTGTACTACCTGACCTGTCCGCGGCTGACGTCGATGGTCGGCACGCTGGAGGCCTCCGGGCTGATGAAGGAGATGACCGACCGGCTCGCCACGGACGCCGACCTCGCGGCGGCCTACCAGCGCACGCACGAGCTGTACCTGGCCGAGCGGGACGCGATCGACCCGCTCGGCCACCAGGTGACCGCCGGTGGCATGCCCGGCAGGGTCAAGTGCCTGCACGTCCACCTCGCGCACACGCTCGCGGTCGGTCCCGGGGTGAACCCGTTCGGTGACGAGACCCTCGCCCTCTTGCGGGAGAAGGGCTGGCCCTCGGGCGACTGCGCCGGGTAACACCGCCTCCCTGGGTAGAGATAACTGGTCTGGGTGGGGGAATCTCGCGGATCGGAGTGGTTCGATCCGCCCGGAGTGGTGAATCCGGGTCCGGCTTGGGGCAGGCTGGCAACGGAGTCCTTACACGGGGTGGGCGAGTATCGGGTTCCTGGGGAATCCGTCCGGGAGGGGCAAGGGGTATGCGTCTGCGAGGACCGGCCGCGATCGGAGCCGCCCTGCGAAGATCGGCGCGACTCCGCGCCCGGCACAAGACCCTCTTCGCCATCGTCGGTGGCGTCCTCGGGGTGGTGCCCGCGGTGCTCGCCGGCACCGGTGTCACCGCATGGCTCGCCGCGTCGGACGTCGTGCCGACCAAGCACGTCGCGCTCACCGACGGGTACGACCCGCGTAACCCCCTGGCTCTGCAGATTTCCGTGGACGGCAGCCTCCCGAACTCGCCGGTGCCGCTCCCGCTCCCCGCCTACGAACTCCCCAACGGCCCGCTCGGCATCCCGGCCACCGCGCTCGACGCGTACAAGAAGTCCGCCGACATCCTCGGCAAGGAACAGCCTCGCTGCCATATCGACTGGGCACTGATCGCGAGCATCGGCCGGATCGAGTCGAACCACGCGCGCGGCGGTTACGTCGACGCGCACGGCACGACGCTGGAGCGCATCCTCGGCCCGCAGCTCAACGGCTCGGGCGGCTTCGCCGCGATTCCGGACACCGACGGCGGCAAGTACGACGGCGATCCGGTGTGGGACCACGCCGTGGGCCCGATGCAGTTCATTCCCGCGACCTGGCTCGGCTACGCCTCCGACGGGAACGGTGACGGTGTCGCCGATCCGAACAACCTCTACGACGCTTCGCTCGCGACCGGCCGGTACCTCTGCTCCGGCGGTCTCGACCTCGCCAATCCCGAGCAGCTGAGCGCGTCGATCCATCGCTACAACAACTCCGACACGTATGTGAACACGGTCATCCTGTGGGCGGAGGCGTACCGGAAGGGCGTGCTGCCGACCCCGGACAGCAAGATCCCGGTCGGCGCGCCGAACGCCGCCGCGGCCCCGCCGCCGCCCGCCGTGCCGCAGCCTCCGGCCCCGCCGTCGGCACCCGGCTCGCCCTCGGTGCCGCCGTCGACATCGCCGACGACGTTGCCAGGCACGACGACGCCGATCACACCGACGAAGCCGACAACACCCACACAGCCGACGACGTGTCTTCCCCCGACGACGATCACCGTGACCCCGACGACGACTGCCACCGGGACGCCGACGGCCACGCCCACACCGCCGCCTCCGACGTGCGGAGCCACGGTCACGGTCACTCCCACGTCGACGACCCCGGCCTCGGGAACAACGACGAAGCCCTGACGCCACCAGGAACGCGGCGGCGTGACTGGTTAGGGTGGGGTCATGCCTCGTGTTGCCGCGATCGACTGTGGGACCAACTCCATCCGCCTGCTCGTCGCCGAGCTGACCCCGCGTCATGACGGCACGGTCGACCTGCGCGATCTGCACCGCGAGATGCGGATCGTCCGGCTCGGCCAAGGCGTCGACGCCACCGGCAGGCTCGCCCCGGAGGCGCTGGAGCGCACCAGGGCCGCGCTGGCCGACTACACGATCGCCGCGCGCCGCAAGGGCGTCGAGAAGGTCCGCATGGTCGCGACGTCGGCGACGCGGGACGCGAGCAACCGGGACGAGTTCTTCGCGATGACCCGCGAGGTGCTCGGCACCGAGGCCGAGGTGATCAGCGGCGACGAGGAGGCGCGGCTGTCGTTCACCGGCGCGGTGGGCGAGCAGGATCCCGAGGACGGCCCGTTCGTCGTTGTCGACGTCGGCGGCGGTTCCACGGAGCTGGTGCTCGGCACGTGGGACGGCCGCGAGGCCGAGGTGCTGGCCGCCAAGTCCGTCGACATCGGCTGCGTCCGGATCACCGAGCGTGCGCTCAAGGGTGACCCGCCGACGGCCGACGAGATCACCGAGGCCCGCGCGCTCGCGGCGAAGATCCTCACCGAGGCGTTCGAGATCGTCGACGTCTCGCGTGCCAGGACCTGGATCGGTGTCGCCGGGACGGTGACGACGTTGTCCGCGGTCGCCCAGGAACTGCCCGAGTACGACACCGAGCGAGTGCACCTTTCGCGGCTTTCGCACGCCGACATCGACCGTCTCACCCGGACACTGCTCGCGGCCGACCACGCGACCAGGGCGGCCAACCCGGTGATCCACCCCGGCCGGGTGGACGTGATCGGCGGTGGCGCCGTGATCGTGCAGACGCTGGCCGAGCAACTGGCCGCCCGCGGTGGTCCGGACGAGCTGATCGTCAGCGAGCACGACATCCTGGACGGAATAGCACTTTCGCTTGCCTGAAAGGGAAAAACCCTTCCCGCCGGACCGGATGAGCGGTCGGTGAGCGTGCGGTGACCAACTGTCCCTATTGGTCTGTTCGGCCTATCGATCTTCCTACGAACGTTGTGCTCTAACCGGGTGGTCCCCACCGCTGTCACCCATTTGCAACACGCTGGTCCTGTGAGCGGGTTCACCCCGCCGCTAACGTGCGTCTCACCTTTCGGGCCGGTGCGGGGATCCCGCGCCGGCGGGCACACGAGTTGGAGGGGACATGCGTCGTTCGCGCAGGCTCTGGGCATCCACCGTGGTGGTGACAACCTTGGCATTGGTGGTGGCCGCCTGTGGCGGCTCGGGGTCGAAGGCCGGTGCCGGGGAGGTCGATCCGGATGGCACCGTGACTGTGTACGGCACCGAGCCGGAGAACACGCTGATCCCGGCGAACATCAACGACCTCGGCGGCACCAAGGCGCTGCAGCCCATGTTCGCCGCGTTGGTCGGTTTCAAGGGCGACAGCGCCCAGCCGTACAACCTGATGGCGGAGTCGATCACCACGTCCGACTCCAAGGTCTACGACATCAAGATCAAACAGGGCTGGAAGTTCCACGACGGCACCGAGGTCAAGGCGCACAACTTCGTCGACGCGTGGAACTACGCCGTCCATGCCAACCTGCTCAACGCGGCCTTCTTCAACAACATCCAGGGCTACTCGGAGGCCCACCCCGAAAAGGGGAAGACCGCGCCCACCGACAAGATGTCCGGGCTGAAGGAACTCGGCGACTACGAGTTCCAGGTGACGTTGAACAGCCCGTTCTCGGTGTTCGCCATCAAGGTCGGGTACACCGCGTTCGCGCCGCTGCCCGACTCGTTCTTCAAGGACCCCGACGCCTTCGCGCGGCACCCCATCGGCAACGGCTCGCTGAAATTCGTCGAGCGTACGCCGAACCAGGACATCAAGCTCACCCGGTTCGACGACTACAAGGGCGACGACAAGGTCCATTTCAAGAACCTGAACGTCAAGATCTACATCAGTCAGGAGACCGCCTACCAGGACCTGCTGAGCGGAAAGCTCGACTTCGTCGAAGCCCTGCCGCCGTCGGCCCTTGCCGGGGACAAGTACAAGGCCGATCTCAAGGACAACCTGATCACCGGGCATCTGCTCGGCATCAACGCGATCGCGGTGCCGTCCTACGTGCCGGGTTACAACAGTCCCGATCTGCGCAAGGCGATTTCACTGGCCATCAACCGCGAGGAGATCACCAAGACGGTGATGCACGACGTCTACGTGCCCGCGGACGGCTACGTTTCACCGGGGATCCCCGGTTTCCGGCAGGGCGTGTGCAAGTTCTGCCATTTCGATCCGGAGCAGGCCAAGACGTACTTCCAGAAGTCCGGTTTCACCGGGAAGCTGACCATCGCCTCGAACGCCGACGGTGGACGCAAGGAACCACTGGTCGCCGCCTGCAACAGCATTCACAATGTGCTCGGTGTCCAGTGCGACTTCGTCCCGGCCACCGATTTCGGTCAGTTCCGCGGCCTGGTGAACGCCAGGAAACTGACCGGCATGGGCAGGTCGGACTGGTCGGCGGACTATCCGTCCATCGAGGACTTCCTCAACCCGCTTTACCGGACCGACGGTTCGGCGAACGACTCGGCCTACTCCAACCCGGCCGTGGACAAGATCCTGGAACAGGCCGACTCGACCGCCGACAAGGACGCCGCGATCAAGGTGTACCAGCAGGCCGAGGATCTGATCGCCCAGGACCTTCCGTCAATTCCGGTGTGGAGCGAAAAGGGCGTCGCGGCGAAGTCCAAGAATCTCAAGACCGCCGGGGTCGACTTCCGCCGGATGGCCGACTATCCCTCGATCCAGGTACTCAAGAAGTGACGCGCTGACCACGCCCACCACTCACGGCCTCGTGCGCGCGCCCGTTCCGGCGGACGGTGCGCACGAGGCCCGGCGCGCACGAGGAACCAGTCATGACTCGGTACATTCTGCGACGACTGCTCCAGCTGATCCCGGTGTTCTTCGGAACCACTTTTCTCATCTACGTTCTGGTGTGGGCCGTGCCGGGGGATCCGTTCGCCGGTAAATGCGGCCAGCGGGCCTGCCCGCCGGAATACGTAGCCATGATGACCCAGAAGTTCCATCTCGACGACAACATCTTCGTGCAGTACTTCAAATACCTCGGGAGCCTGTTCACCGGCGACTGGGGAGAAACCTTCAACGGCAATTCCGTCGGCGAGCTGATCGGCAACTCCTATCCGATCACCCTGCGGCTGGCACTCGTCGCGGTGGCGATCGAGGCGATCATCGGCCTCACCGCGGGCGTACTGACCGGCCTGCGCGGCAAGGGATTCCTCGACAACCTGGTCCTGGTGTCGACCACCTTCCTGATCTCGCTGCCGGTGTTCGTCACCGCGATCGTGCTGCAGCTCGTGCTCGGCACGGAGCTGGGCATCATCGACGTCAGCGTCTCGGACGATCCAGGGGTGGGCGAACTGATCGTGCCGGGCATCGCGCTGGGCAGTCTCTCCATGGCGTATGTCGCCCGGCTGTCGAGAACCTCGATCGCGGAGAACCGGCACGCCGACTACGTCCGCACCGCGATCGCCAAGGGCCAGCCCCGCGGCCGCGTGGTCGGGGTGCACCTGTTGCGCAACTCGGTGATCCCGGTGCTGACCTTCCTCGGCACCGACCTCGGCACGTTGATGGGCGGCGCGATCGTCACCGAGGGCGTGTTCAACATCAACGGCCTCGGCGGGCTCGTCTTCCGCGGCATCCAGAACCGGGAAAGCGCGACGGTCACCGGTGTCGTCGTCCTGCTGGTGCTGGTGTACCTGCTGATGAGCCTGATCGTCGACCTGCTCTACGCCGTTCTCGACCCGAGGATCCGCTATGACTGACCCGAATCTCGTCGGCGGCGGCGGAGCCGACGCGGCCGAACTGTCCCGTGTGGACGATTCCGCCACCGGACCACAGAAGCCCCGCAGCCTGTGGAGCGACGCGTGGCGGCAGCTGCGCCGCAAACCGGCGTTCGTGATCTCCGCGATCATCATCCTGATCGTGGTGCTCATCGCGATCGCGCCGGGACTGTTCAGCTCTCGTCCCGCCGGGTTCAGCGATCTGGCCCACGCCAACGAAGGACCGTCCGCGGACGCCTGGTTCGGTTACGACAACCAGGGATACGACGTCTACGCGAGAACGATCTACGGCGCTCGTGCCTCGTTGCTCGTCGGAGTGTTCTCGACGCTGCTGACCGTCCTCATCGGATCGATCGTCGGGATCATCGGGGGATACTACGGACGGCTGATCGACTCCGTGCTTTCGCGGTTCGGCGACATCTTCGCCGGGCTGCCGTTCGTGCTGGGCGCGATCGTCATCCTGACCACGTTCAACGCACCGGGCAGCAATCCGGGGCCGGTGACCATCATCGTCCAGGTCGTCGTGTCGATCGCGGTGCTGAGCTGGCCGGTGGCGATGCGCATCATGCGTTCGGCGACGTTGGTGGCCAAACAGCTCGACTACGTCAAGGCCGCGCGCGGGCTCGGAGCGAGCACGCCGAGAATCATTTTCCGGCATCTGCTGCCGAACACGATCGCACCGGTGCTGGTGTACGCGACCATCGCGCTCGGCGCGTTCATCGGGGCCGAGGCGACACTGGCCTACCTCGGTATCGGGGTCCGGCCGCCGGTGGTGTCCTGGGGCGTGATGATCAGCGACGCCAGGGACTACTTCCGCAACGCCCCGCACATGCTGCTCTTCCCCGGTGCGTTCGTCACGTTCACCGTGCTCGCGTTCGTCATGCTCGGTGACGGGATCCGCGACGCGCTCGATCCGAAGTCGAGGTAGCCCGATGTCGTCTGCGATGGACAACGAGCTGTTGCTCGAAGTCGAGGACCTGCACGTCGAATTCCGGACGTCCGAGGGCGTCGCGAACGTGCTCAACGGTGTCAGCTATTCCGTGCACGCCGGGGAAACCCTCGCCGTGCTCGGCGAATCCGGATCCGGCAAGAGCGTCACCGCGCAGACGGTGATGGGCATTCTCGACACTCCGCCGGGCGTGGTCACCGGGGGTACGATCCGGTTCCGCGGCGAGAATCTGCTGACCGCGTCCGAGGAACGGCGTATGCAGGTGCGCGGCGGGGAGATCGCGATGATCTTCCAAGACGCGTTGTCCGCGCTGAATCCGGTGTTCACCGTGGGTTTCCAGATCGAGGAACAGCTGCGTGTCCGGTTGGGAATGTCCAGAAAGGACGCTCGGCGGCGCGCGGTGGAGCTGCTCGACATCGTGCGCATTCCCGCGGCGGCGCGGCGGGTGCGGGAGTATCCGCACCAGTTCTCCGGCGGGATGCGGCAGCGCGCGATGATCGCGATGTCGCTGGCGCTCGATCCGGACCTGCTGATCGCCGACGAGCCGACCACCGCGCTGGACGTCACCGTGCAGGCGCAGATCATGGATCTGCTCGCGGAGATCCAGGCCGAGCGGCGGATGGGGCTGGTCCTGATCACCCACGACCTCGGGGTGGTGGCCGAGGTCGCCGATCGGATCGCGGTGATGTACGCCGGGCGCATCGTCGAGCACGCCGACGTCGGCGATCTCTTCCGCGCGCCGGGGCATCCGTACACCGCGGCGTTGATGGATTCCCTGCCCCGGCTCGACCTCAAAGGACAGACGCTGGAAACGATCAAAGGCCTGCCGCCGAGCCTGCTCAGGATTCCCGAGGGCTGCCCGTTCCACCCACGCTGCAAGCGGGCCGAGGATCGGTGCACGACCGAGTTGCCCGCCAAGCACAGCCTGGGTTTCGGCAGGACCAGCGCCTGCCATTTCGCCGAAGAGGTGGTGAGTTCGCGTGGCTGAGCCGATTCTGCGGGTTACCTCGCTGGTCAAGCACTTCCCGGTACGGGTCGGGGTGCTGATCAAGCGCACCGTCGGGTACGTGAAGGCCGTCGACGGCGTTTCGTTCGATCTGATGCCAGGGGAAACCCTTGGCGTGGTGGGGGAATCCGGCTGTGGGAAGTCCACATTGGCCCAGGTGCTGATGCGCCTGGAGGAGCCGACGGCCGGGACCGCGACGTTCGAGGGCAAGGACATCTTCGCGATGCGTGGCGCCGAGCTGCGGCGGCTGCGGCGCGAGATCCAGATTGTCCTCCAGGACCCGTACACCTCGCTGAACCCCCGGATGACCGTGGGCGACATCGTCGGTGAGCCGTTCGAGATCCACCCGGACGTCGCGCCCAAGGGCTCGCGTGCGGCCAAGGTGCGTGAGCTGCTCGAGGTCGTCGGGCTGAACCCGGAACACCTCAACCGGTACCCGCACCAGTTCTCCGGCGGCCAGCGTCAGCGCATCGGGATCGCGCGGGCGCTCGCGCTGCGGCCCAAGGTGATCATCTGCGACGAGCCGGTGTCCGCTTTGGACGTTTCGATCCAGGCGCAGGTGATGAACCTCCTCGGTGAGCTGCAGCAGGAGTTCGGACTGTCCTATGTGTTCATCGCGCACGACCTTTCGGTGGTGCGGCACCTGTCCAGCAGGGTCGCGGTGATGTACCTCGGCAAGATCGTCGAGATCGGCACCGAGGAGGAGATCTACGAGCGGCCGTCGCATCCCTACACGCAGGCGTTGCTCTCGGCGGTTCCGGTCGCCGATCCGGCGGTACGCGGGCAGCGGCAGGTGATCCGGCTGGAGGGCGACGTGCCCAGCCCGCTGGATCCGCCGTCCGGCTGCCGGTTCCGCACTCGCTGCTGGAAGGCGCAGGACGTGTGCGCGAACGACGAACCCGAGCTGATCGGCAGGACCGACGGCCACCTCTCGGCGTGTCACTTCGCGGAGCAGAAATCCGTGGTCCCCTAGGAGGAATGATGAAGAGAAGACCCAGGTTGCTCGCCGCCGCCTGCACGATGTCGTTGTGCGGCGCACTTTCCGTGTTCGCCGCCCCGGTTGCTTCGGCGCAGCCGCGGCTTTCCGGACCGGCGACCGAGTTCACCGTGCTCGCACGCGATTGGTCGAGCGTCGCGGCGGCGCAGCAGGCCGTCCGCGACGCGGGCGGCACGATCGTCTCGACGAACACCGCGGTCGGCCTGATCACCGCCAGCGCGCCCGCGAACGGCTTCACCGAACGGGTTTCGGGAAACCGCGCGGTGTTCGGCGCGGCGAAGGCGAAGCCGATCGGCTCGGCGCCCAAGGACGGCGCCCCCAAGACCAAGCCGGACGCCGTCGAGAAGGAAGGCCAGGGAAGTGGCAAGGCCGCGCCCACCGCCTCCGCGCGGCGCGCGAACCCGGTCAAGACCGATCCGCTGGACGAGCAGCTGTGGGGCCAGAAAGCCGTCCGCGCCGATCTGGCGCACACGGTGACGAAGGGCAGTAAGAAGGTAAAGGTCGGCATTATCGACACCGGTGTCGACGGGACGCACCCGGACATCGCGCCGAACTTCGACAGGGCCGACTCGCGGAACTTCACCAAGGACATTCCCAGCGACGTCAACGGAACCGTGGTCGACGGGCCGTGTGAGTTCCGCGGTTGCGTCGACCCGGTCGACCACGACGACAACGGGCACGGCACGCACGTCGCGGGCATCATCGGCGCCGCGCTGAACGACTTCGGCGTCTCCGGGGTCGCGCCCGACGTGTCGCTGGTGAACATCCGCGCCGGCCAGGACGCGGGCTTCTTCTTCCTCCAGCCCGCCGTCGACGCGCTCACCTACGCGGGCGACGCCGGGATCGACGTCGTCAACATGAGCTTCTACGTCGACCCGTGGCTGTACAACTGCACCGCGAACCCTGCCGACACCCCCGCGCAGCAGGCGGAGCAGCGGACGATCATCGAAGCGCTGACCCGCGCGATGAACTACGCGCACGGCAAGGGTGTCACCCAGGTCGTGGCGCTGGGCAACCAGCACGACGAACTCGCCGCGCCGCACGACGACGTCACGAGCCCCGACTTCCCGAGCAACAGCACGCATCCGCGCAAGGTCGACAACGCGAGCTGCTTCTCGCTACCGGTCGAGGGCCCGAACGCGATCGGCGTCGGCTCTTTCGGCCCGACACAGGCCAAAGCGGACTACTCGAACTACGGCACCGAGCGGATCTCGGTGTCCGCGCCCGGCGGATACTTCCGCGACGGTTACGGCACCCCGTGGTTCCGCACGCTGCAGAACGAAATCCTCTCGACCTATCCGAAGAATGTCGGCTTGGCGGCCGGAACCATCGACGCCGCCGGGAACATCACCCCCGCGGGAGTCACCGCGGGCATCCAGAAGGACACCGCCGCTGACGGCCGCGTCGGCTACTACCAGTGGCTGCAGGGCACGTCCATGGCGGCGCCGCACGCGACCGGGGTCGCCGCGCTGATCGTTTCGCGCTACGGCAAGCCTTCGCGCGGTGGTTTCGGGATGGACCCGGCCGCGGTGAAGCGCGTCCTCGAAGGCACCGCGTCGCAGATCGCCTGCCCGGTGCCGCGGACGGTGGACTACCTCAAGGAGGGCCGCGACGCCTCGTTCACCGCGACCTGCCTCGGTGACCCGGCGTTCAACGGCTTCTACGGCCACGGCTCCGTCGACGCCTACGCTGCCGTCACCCACGGCGCCGAGTTCGTGCGTCCGTAGGTGGCTCGAGCGCCCCAATGTGGCATTGGGTGCGTCGGACGCACCGAACGCCACATTGGGGCGCATGAGCCCCGGACGGAGAGGAGGGACCACTCAGTCGCGGTTCGAGGCCTTCTTGACGAACTTGGCCAGGTCTTTCGACTGCTGAAGCCGGGTCGGTTCGTGGACGTACATCATGTGCCCCGCCGGGTAGTACGCCGTGTCGATGTTCTCCCGTAGTTCCTCCGGGATCTGCAGGCGGGCCAGCACGTGCTCGGCGGCGAAGTGCGGGGTGGCGCCGTCGTAGTGGCCGAAGGCGACGTGGACCTTCAGGTGTGGGTTGGCGCGCATGGCCGAACCGAGCGAGTCCACAACGGACACCGAGCGGCCCTCGAAGTCCGAATAGGACCACGCCTTGAACGTGTCGATCGAGAGGATCTCGTACGGCAGGTCGTTCTGGTAGCCGAGTTCGGCGCGCACGTAGTGGTTGAACCCGGCTGCGTAGGCACCGATGATCCGCGAGACCGACGGGTCGTCGCTGGCGTGCTCGCGGCCGCCGTCCGGTTCCCAGGTGGTGAACCGGCCGTCCATCCGGCCGACGACCAGGCCGCGGTCACGCAGCAGCTCGGTGAAGAACCGCACGTGCTCGATACGCAGTCCGACACGGTCCACATAGGACTCGCTGAGTCCGGTCAGTGAAGCCAGGGTGGCGACGGCCTCCGTCCGGTCCTGTGTGGACAACCGGGCGCCGCGGGCGAGTGCCCACGGCAGTTCCTTCGCGGCGAAGTCCTCGGCGTCGGCGAGCACGTCGTCGAGCGGGCGGTCGCCGTGCAGGCCGTGGTAGTGCGCGATCGCGGCGTAGGTGGGGACGAACAGCGAGTACGGCAGGTCGTTGCCCTCGGTGAACCGCAGGGTCCCCATGTCGAGCACGGAGGAGATGAGCAGCAGCCCGTTGAGGTAGAGACCGTGCCGCTCCTGCAGGTGCGCCGCCAGCCCGGCGGCGCGCAGCGTGCCGTACGACTCGCCGGCGAGGAACTTGGGGGACAGCCAGCGTTCGTTGCGCGACACCCAGAGCCGGATGACCTCACCGACGGATTCGATGTCGCCCTTGAAGCCGAGGAAGTCCTTCGCCGTCTCGCCGTCGGACGGGCGCGAGTAACCGGTCGAGACCGGGTCGATGAACACGAGGTCGCTGTGCGCCAGCAGGCTTTCCGGGTTGTCGGCCAGCCCGTACGGCGGCGCCACCGGATCGTCGACGTCCCCGGAGAGCACCCGCCGCGGGCCCAGCAACCCGAGGTGCAGCCAGATGCTGGACGAGCCGGGGCCGCCGTTGAACGCGAAGGTCACCGGACGCGTGCCGGGGTCGGCGTCGTCGAGCGTGTAGGCGGTGACGAAGACCTCCGCCTTCGGCTTGTGGCCCTCCGATTTACCGTCGGTCACGACCTCCTTGCGCAGCACGATCCGCCCGGTTTGCGCGGTGTAGGCCAGCTTGCGCCGCTTCACCGTCAGCGTGTGGTGGGTCGTGACGAGGTCGTCCGTCGGCTCGGGAGCGGGCTTCCCGGGGGCCGCCGGCTCTGCCGCGTCGGCTGTGGTGTCTTCAGAAGTCGTTTCCGCCATGGAACCAACTTAGTGCCGCGACAGCACGACCTTCGGCGGTCGCGGCGCTGTGGCATGGTGACCTGGTGCACACCCGTCCGCGCTCGCTGCCCGAACTGGACGCCGAGGTGATCGGATGCCGCGCCTGCCCGCGGCTGGTCGCCTGGCGCGAGCAGGTCGCGGTCACGAAACGTCCCGCGTACGCCGATCAGGAGTACTGGGCCCGCCCGGTCCCCGGGTTCGGACCCGCCGACGCCGCGCTGGCGATCGTCGGGCTGGCCCCCTCGGCACACGGTGCGAACCGCACCGGGCGGATGTTCACCGGTGACCCGTCCGGCGACTTCCTGTTCCGCGCGTTGCACGAGGTCGGGCTGGCTTCGCAGCCGACGTCGACCGAGATCGGCGACGGGCTCGAACTCATCGGGACCCGGATGGTCGCGCCGGTCCGCTGCGCGCCGCCGGAGAACAAGCCCACCCCTGCCGAGCGGGACAACTGCCGTCCGTGGCTGGCGGCCGAACTCGATCTGCTGCGGCCTGCCCTGCGCGCGATCGTCGTGCTCGGCGCGTTCGGCTGGCAGGCGCTGATGCCGGTGCTCGCGGACGCCGGATGGCCGGTGCCGTCGCCGCGGCCGGCCTTCGGGCACGGTGCCGTGCTCCAGCTCGACGACCTGCGAATTTTCGGCTGTTATCACGTGTCCCCCCGCAATGTCCAGACGCATCGGGTGACTCACGCGATGGTGTGTGACGTGCTGGCCTCGGCCGCCGAGGTGGCGGGACTCTTCTGAATCGGTGCCGAAGACGTGGCGACGCTGGTCACAGCCGGGTGGGGTCCCCGAGCGATACCCGCGAGTGAGTGCGACTATAGGTGCATGGCTGCTAAGTCGGAACCGACTCGGATCCTCGTGCTCGGTGGTGGGTACGTAGGGCTGTACACCGCGTACGGCCTCCAGAAAATGCTTCGGGCCAATGAGGCGTCCGTGACGGTCGTTGACCCCCAGCCGCACATGACCTATGCCCCGTTCCTGCCGGAGGCGGCGGCGGGCGCGATCGAGCCGCGACACGTGGTCGTGCCGCTGCGGCGCGTGCTCAAGCGCTGCCACGTGCTCACCGCGCGGGTCACCAAGATCGAGCAGGCGCAGAAGTCCGTCACGGTCGAGGCCGCGGACGGCCACGTCGAGCAGCTTGGCTACGACGTCCTCGTGGTCGCGCTCGGTGCTGTCGCGCGTGTCCTGCCGATCCCCGGCCTGGTCGAGGAGGGTATCGCCTTCAAGACCATCGGTGAGGCGATCTACCTCCGCAACCACGTCATGACGAAGCTGGACGAGGCGGCCAGCACGCTCGATCCCGAGCTGCGCAAGCGCTTGCTGACGTTCACCGTCGTGGGCGGCGGGTTCGCCGGCATCGAGGCGCTGGCGGAGCTGGAGGACATGACCCGCTTCGCCACGAACTACTACCCGAACATCAAGCCCGAGGACATTCGCTGGGTGCTCGTCGAGGCCGCCGGGCGCATCCTGCCCGAGGTCCGCGAGACGCTGGGTGTGTACACGGTGCAGCAGCTCGAGAAGCGCGGCATCGAGGTCTACCTGTCGACGGCGGCGAAGTCCTTCGAGAACGGGCACGTCGTGCTTTCGGACGGCACCGAGTTCGACACCGACACGATCATCTGGACCGCCGGGGTGAAGGCCAACCCGGTGCTGGCGAACTCGGATCTGCCGCTGGACAAGCGCGGCAGGCTCGAGGCGACCGCGGGCCTGCAGGTCGTCGGTCACCCGGACGTCTGGACCGCGGGCGACAACGCCGCCGTGCCGGACCTCTCGCGTACCGAGGCCGACCCGACCGCGACGTGCCCGCCGAACGCGCAACACGCCGTGCGCCAGGCGCGGGTGCTGGCGAAGAACATCATCCGGGTCATCCGCGGTGGCAAGCCGAAGGACTACTACCACAAGAACCTCGGCGCCGTGGCCAGCCTCGGCCTGCACAAGGGCGTCGCGGACGCCATGGGCATGAAGATCAAGGGCTTCCCGGCGTGGCTGTTCCACCGCGCCTACCACCTCAAGGCCATGCCGACCTGGAACCGCCGGGTGCGCATCCTCTTCGACTGGATGCTCGGTGGCCTGTTCCGCCGCGAGATCATCTCGCTGGGCCAGATCAACAACCCGAAGGAAGACTTCGCGCGGGTCTCGAAGTCCTGACGCGCCAGGGACTACTGTCGAGAGGTGAAGGCCTCTCGGCAGTCCGTCCCGGCTGTCCCCCTTCGTTCCGGGCTCACCCCGCTCGAACTCGCGCAGCACGTGCTGGAGCGGATCGAGCGGGACAACCGCCACGTGCACAGCCGTAAGCGCCGTTTCCGCTGGCGGGCAGTGGCGATCCGGGTGTTGCTGCTCGCCCTGTCCGGGACGTCGACGATCATCCTGGGGTTGCAGAACCTCAACGGCTGGACAGGTTTCGCCTTCGCTCTGGTCGCGGTCACCACCGTGGTGGGCGCGCTGGAGCCGTTCTTCGCCTGGCGCTCGCTGTGGGTGCTGATGGAGGAAGGCCAGTTCCACTTCTACCGGCTCCGCGACGAACTCGCCTTCTACATCGCCTCGACGCCGCCCGCCGAACTCGACCCGGCCGTGATCAGGGCCAAGTTCGAGGAGTACCAGGAAGTCTGGGGGCAGGTCGGGAAACGCTGGCTGGAGTTTCGGCGGACCGACGCCGCGAGCTGACGCGCATCGCCTAGGCTGGACGGTGCCCCCGTAGCCCAACTGGCAGAGGCAGTCGACTTAAAATCGACCCAGTGCGGGTTCGAACCCCGTCGGGGGCACTCGTCTGGGCGGACCGTGTCCGCGGAGTGCGCGGACCATCGCCGAGTGCTGGTGTCCTTGGGGGCCGAGCCCCCAAACCCCGCGCCGGGGGCGCGCCCCCGGACCCCAGTGGGTGTTGCGTGGCGTTGTCCGGCTCCGGTCGCTGACCACGCCCTTTCCGGATGTCGTGCCGTGAAGGCCTCCCTAACCGCGCGGTCTGGCGGGTAGGTTGGCATGCCGGCGGGGGGCCCCTAGGGCCCCGGCGGGGGGTGGGGGGGGGGGGGGCGCGGGGGGGTGG